>CBDUBX010000051.1:0-12224 GCA_965365495.1 uncultured Burkholderiales bacterium | reverse complement strand
CGCACCGGCGACGAGAACGCGATCGATGCGATCTGGACCTGGCGCTGGAACTGACGCGGTGCGGCGTGCCGAATGCGCGCCGGCGGCCGCGGGCGTCGTCGCGACGCGGGTCGCGGCATTGGCGCTCGTGCTGACGGCAGCGATGTCGGCCGGCATCGTGGCTGCGGCCGACCCGGCGCGGGCGAGCGCGAACACCGCGCCCGGTACGGCGATCGCGGCAAGCGCGCCCGGCGCGGCCACGGCGACGACGGGCGCTGGGCGGAGCGCGCCGGCCGGGACGGCTGCGGCGGCCTCGGCCAACGACCCGCTGCGCAGCGACGCGTGCCGCGCGGCGCTGCACGCGCTGCAGCAGGAAGAGGCGCGCGCCGCGGCACCGCCGACGACGGGCGCTGCGGTGGCTCGCGGGTCGCGGCCAGCGGCGTCGTCGGCAAGCGCGTCGTCGTCGAAAGCCGCGTTGGCCGCGGCGCGGTCGCGCACCGCCCGCGACTGCCTCGGCGTCGCCGACCCGCGCCGCGCCGTGCCGCCGCGCGCCGCGCAGCCGCCGGCGCCCGGCCCGGCATGGCTCGACCGGCCGGCGGCGAACGATCCGCCGAGCGGCGCCGGGCCGCTGTTTGACCGACCCTACGCGCCGCCGACCGCGCCGCCGTTGCCGCCGCGGTCGCCGCCCGCCGCCGCAGTCCCGGCGCCGCCGCCGACGGTGGCCGGCTGCGACGGCCTCGGCTGCTGGCTCAGCGACGGCACGCGGCTGCAGCGGCTGGGGCCGACGCTGGTCGGTCCGCGCGGGCCGTGCAGCGTGCTCGGCGCGGCGGTGCAGTGCCAGTGAGCCGCGGGCCGCGTCAGCCGGCGGCGTCGACCGACGGCGTCGCGGCGCGAGCGGCGTCGTTGGCGTAGCGCCGCGGGAACAGCAGCCGGAACGTCGTGCCGACGCCCGGCGTCGACTCGACCTCGACGGTCGCGTCGAGCAGCTCGCTCAGCCGCTTGACGATCGACAGTCCGAGACCTTCGCCGGTGGTCGTCGGCGGCGCGGCGACGACCGCGGCAACGGTCGGCGCCGTCGCCGGCAGGGCGCGTGCGGCCGCGCCGTCGATCGACGTCGACCCGCCGCCGGTGCGCGGCCGGCGGCCGATCGCCGTCGCGCGCTGCAACGCACCGGCCAGCGGCGCGTCGGCGCGGTGCGCGAGACCGGGGCCGGTGTCCTTGACGCACAGCATCCAGCGGCCGTCGTCGCCGGCCACCGCGTCGCAGCCGACCTCGATGCCGCCGACGCGGGTGTAGTTCAGCGCGTTGATCACGAGGTTCTGCGCGATGCGCCGCACCTTCACCGCGTCGCCTTCGACCGGCAGCGTCGGCGGGCCGTCGACGTGCAGCGTCAGGCCGCGCGCGTCGGCGATCCCGGACAGCGCCTGCACCAACTCGCGCAGCAGCGCCGCGGCGTCGAAGCCCGTCAGTTCGCGGTGTTCCTCGCCGGCCTGCAGCCGCGCCAGGCTCGTGACGTCGCCGAGCAGGTGGTTCAGCGCCGAGACGTTGCGCTGCAGCAACTCGAGCAGCTGGTCGCGCGCCGGCGGCGGCAGCGTCGGCGTCGCCAGCCCGGCGCTGACGTTGGCGACGACGGCGACGTTGCCGCGCAGGTCGTGCGCCGCTTGCCACCACAACTCGGCGCGCACGCGGTCGAGCTCCAGCAAGTCGTCGAGCGCGGCCTCGAGCTCGTCGACGTGGCCGGCGGCTTCGAGCTGCTGCAGCCGGTAGAACTGCGCCGTGCTGTCGCCGATCGCCACGGTGCAGCGCCGCGCCCACAGCGCGCGCGCCGCGCCGAGCGCGCCGGGCGGCAGTTCGGGGTGGTCGGCGGCGTAACGCTCGAACTCGTCGGTCAGCACCTCGTTCAAGCGGCCGAGCTCGAGCGCCACTTCGCGCAGGTCGTAGCCTTGCTGCCAGCGCTGCAGGCCGTGCGCGCCGCCGGCGGCGGTCGCCGGCGCCGCGCCCGCGGGGGTTGCGCCGCGCGCGGGTTCGAGGTCGCCGCAGTAAGCCGCCAGCAGCGACGGCACGTGGTCGTCGACCTCGCTCTTCGACAACGCGCGGCCGCTGGTCAGCGCCGGGTCGCGCTGCAGCAGGTCGCGCCACGCGGCAAGGATCGACTCGCGCCGCGACGCGAGGTGGGCCGCGAGCGCGGCGTGCGCCGCCGCGGTTGCCTTCGCTGCTGCCGCAGCTGCTGCGTTCTTCGCCACGATTACCCCTCTGCCTCCAAGGGCGACGATACGCCAGCGAATCGGCGCGTTGCGCCAAGGCGCGCCGTTTGCTTTGACGACCGTCGTGGACGGTCGAAATCGTCGCCGCGCGTGGACGCGGTTCGCATCGGCGCCGCGGTCGCGCGCGCGACGGCAGCGTCTGCACACCGGCCGTACGAGCCGGTTCGCGGCCGCGGTCGCGGCGGCGCTGGCCGCCACGATCGCTGTCGCGCAGCCCGTCGCCGCGGCCGGCGCCGCGCCGCGGGCCGACGCGGCCCAGGTCGCCGTCGAGATCGTCGAGCGCAGCAACGCGTTTCGCGCCACCCACGGCAAGACGCCGACGGTGCGCCACGGCGCGCTCGACGCCGCCGCGCGGCGGCTGGCCGACTACATGGCCGACACCGACCGCTACGGCCACCGCGCCGACGGCAGCACGCCGGCCGAGCGCACCGCCGACGCCAACTACGCGTACTGCAGCGTCGCCGAGAACATCGCCTACCAGTTCAACTCGGCCGGGTTCACGACCGAGGGGCTGGCCCGCGGCTTCGTCGATGGCTGGATCGACTCGCCGCCGCACCGCAAGAACCTGCTCGACGACGGCGCGATCGACACCGGCGTCGCGGTGGCGCAGGCGGCGCGCAGCGGGCGCTGGTACGCGGTGCAGCTGTTCGCGCGGCCGGCGGCACTGCGGCTGCGCTTCGAGATCGCCAACCGCAGCGACACCGCGCTGCGCTACACGCTCGACGGCACGGTCCACGATCTGCCCGCCGGCGTGACGCGCTGGCACGAGCAGTGCGACCCGCCGTCGCTGGCGCTGCGTCTGCCCGGCGATGCGGCGCCGTTGCGCCGCCAGCCGGCCGACGGCGCGCGCTACCGCGTCGAGCCGGGCGGCGACGGCCTGCGGCTGGTCGAGGAGTGATCCGCCCGGCGGCGAGTAGGGATCGACGGCGCCGGCGCGGGCCCGCGCCGGGTACGCGCGCCGCGGGTCAGACCGCCAGCGTGTAGACGTCGGCGCCGCGGCGCTCGGCTTCCGAATGGCCGGCGAGCGCGGCGTCCCATTCGGGCTGCAGCGCGCTGCGCGTCGGCAGCAGCGTGCCGGTCATCCGGGTGACCTCTTCGGCGCCGGCGTCGAACTCGGCGACCGCGACGCGCGACGCGAGGTACAGCCGCGCGATGCGCGGCCCGCCCGCGTCGATCAGCACGAGGTAGCGCGCCGGCTCCTGCTCGGGCGGCGATGGTGCCGCCGCGGCCGCCGACACGCCGTAGTTCATCGCCATCGGACGCTTTCCTGTTCGCCGCTGCGTGGGCGCGACGCTCGGCAGGCGGCGTTCCCAGCCGCAGCCGGCCGACGCGGGCGACAGCGGACGACGCTGCGCGACGGCGTTACCGCCGCCGCGCAATGCGTCGCCCGCGCGGCGTCAGCCAGCGCGGACCTCGATCCGCCGCGGCCGCGCTTCCTCGAGCTTGGGCAGCCGCAGCCGCAGCACGCCGTCCTTCAGCCCGGCCTCGATGCGCGACGTGTCGAGCTCGCGGCTCAGCGTGAAGCTGCGGCGGTAGCGCGGCGAGCGCACCTCGACGTAGACCGGCTGCATGCCGGACGCTTCGCCGAGCGTCACCTGCGCCTCGATCGTCAGCGTGTCGCCGTCGACGTCGATCGCCAGCGTCTCGCGGTCGGCGCCGGGCATGTCGGCGAGCAGCGTGATGCCGGCCGCGTCCTCGACGATGTCGACCGGCGGCAGCATCGCCGGCCGGTCGTCGGCGTTGCGGTTCGACCCGGTGCGCGTCACGGCGCTGTCGCCGGTCTTCGCGAGGTCCTGTTGCGGGCTCTGTTGCGGGTTGCGTTCGTTCATCTTCGTCTCCTGGTCGTCGCCGACGGCGCGGCCGTCGACAAGCGGTGATGGGGTGGCGGCGTCAGTGCTGGTCGCCGACCTGGATGCGGCGCGGCCGCGACGCCTCGCGCTTGTCGATGCGGATCTTCAGCACGCCGTTGCGATAGCCGGCCTCGACGCGTTGCGGGTCGGCGTCCTCGGGCAGCGCGATCACGCGGCGGAAGCTGCCGTGCGTGCGCTCGCGCGCGTAGACGGTCTGCTTCGCGCCGTCGCCGTTGCTGCCGGCAGCGGTGCGCTCGTCGGCCAGCGGATCCTTGCGCTCGCCGGCGATCGTCAACAGCCCCTTGTCGACCGACACTTCGAGCGTCGACGCATCGATGCCGGGGGCGAACGCGTACACCTCGACGGCGTCGGCGGTGGTGCCGACGTTCATCGCCGGGAAGGTGCCGCGCGCCACCGAGCGGATGCTCGTCGCGCTGCCGCTGGCCAGGCCGAACAGGCGTTCGAACTGGCGCTGCAGGTCGTCGAATTCGGCGTAGCGCTCACCGGGGAAGCGCCAACTGGTGGTCCACATGTTCGTGCTCCTCGTCTACGGTCGGGTGGACGGGCGATTCCTCGCCCTCGCAGACCGAGATGGGTGGCACGGCGGACGTTTCAAGACCGGCCGCGGCGGTGTCGCGACGTGACTCGGGTGCCGCGCCGGGCGGCGCCGGCGGCTCAGAACGCCGCTTCGGCGGTCAGCGTGGCGATCGCGTGGCGTCCCGGCGCCGGCTCGTAGTAGCGGCGGTTGCCTTCGTTGACGATCACCGAGCCGACACCGCGGCGGTCGAAGACGTTGGCGATGCGCAGGGCCGGGTGGACGGTCCACGCGCCGAAGCGGCCGCGCCAGCCGGCCTGGACGTCGATCGTCGCGCCGCCGGGCGCGGCCTCCGTGTTGGCGTCGTCGACTGGCACGCGGCCGGTGGCCTGCGCCTGCACCCCCGCCGACCAGCCGAGCCGGCCGGCGCGCCACGCGATGTCGGCCGACGCCTGTCGCCGCGGCAGGCCGGGCAGCGCGCGGCCGGCGAGGTCGCGGCCGGCGGCGTCGACGTGGCGCACGAAGCGCGCCGCGGTGTCGGTGAATGCGACGCGCGCGGTCACGTCGCGCCACTCGGCGTCGAGCGACAGCTCGATGCCGCTGCGCCGCGTGCGGTCGGCGTTGGTGTAGCGCGTGCGCCCGCCCGACGACCCGGCCGAGACGATCTCGTTTCGGGTGCGCGACGCGAACGCGGTCGCCGCGACGGTGACGCCCGCGCGCGGCTGCCACCGTGCACCGGCCTCGGCGTGGGTGCTCGTCGCTGCGCGCAGGTCGAGGTTGAGCCCGGCGCCGCCGTCGGCGCGGTACGCCAGCTCGGCCAGCGTCGGCGTTTCGACGCCGCGGCCGATCGACGCGAACACGCGCCAGTCGTCGGCGGGGCGGAACAGCACACCGGCCACCGGCAACGTCGCCGCGTGGGTCGCACGGCCGCTGTCGTCGGGGTTCGGGCCGACGACGTAGCGGTCGGCGACGGCGAACGTCACGACGGTGCGGCGCACGCCGCCGGCGACGTCCCAGCGCGGCGACGGCGTCCAGCGGCCGATCGCGTAGACGTCGCGGTTGCGCGCGCGGTCGGTCTCGTCGCGGCGCAGTGCGCCGGCGACGCCGCCGTCGTTGACCCGGCCGATGCGCACCTCACGCATGTCGTCGACGTCGGCGCCGACGGTCACGCGCAGCGGACCCGAGCGGTGGCGCCAGCGCAGCGACGCGCCGCCGAAGTCGCGGTCGAGGTCGACGACGCCGCCCGACGACGTCGGCCCCTGTGCGGCGACCGGGATCGCCAGGTACTGGACGACGCGCCGCGTACCGCGGTAGACGGCGCCTTCGACGGCGTCGGCGGCGCCGATCCGATGTTCGAGCCGAAGCGCGGCCTGGCGGTGGTGCACGCTCTTGCGCGTGTCCTGCGCCAGCGCCGGCGGCGGCGCCTGGCGCGGGTCGGTGTCGAGCTGCTCGCGCGTCAGCCCGAGCGGGTCGTCGGTGTCGGGCTGGTCGAGCGCGTGCGCGGTGACGACGAGCCGCGTCGCGTCGGTCGCGTCCCAAACGACCTTGGCGTGCGCGGTGTCGCGCCGCGACGCGCTGTGCTCGCGCCAGCCGTCGCTCGCCGACCGCGCGGCGTTGACCGTGGCGCCGACGCCGCCGACGCGGCCGCCGAGCTTGACGCCGCGGCGCACGGTGCCGAACGCGCCGGCGCCGACGTGGGCTTCGACGGCGGGCGAAGCCGGCGGGTCTTCGGTGTGCAGGTGGACGACGCCGCCCGACGCGTTGCCGTACAGCGCGGCGAACGGCCCGCGCAGCACCTCGACGCGCGCCGCGCCGGCGAGGTCGAAGCTGCCGGTCTGGCCTTGGCCGTCGGGCATCGTCAGCGGCACGCCGTCCTGGATCAGCCGCACGCCGCGCACGCCGAAGGTGGCGCGCGCGCCGAAGCCGCGCAGCGACAGCTGCAGGTCCTGCGCGTCGTTGTGGCGGTCGCGCAGCACCAGCCCGGGCACGCCGTGCAGCGATTCCGACAGGTCGATGCGCAGCTTGCCGTCGCGCAGCGTGCGGCCGTCGACCGCGTCGACCGCGGCCGGGACGTCGAAGGCGCTGTCCGGCAGCCGCTCGCCGACGACGACGACGACCCCCGGCGCTGCGGCGGCGGCGCCGCACACCAGGCTCAGCGCGGCCAGGAGTCGACGCATCGCGGATCGCGGCATCACGGAAGACAAGGCGCGGCGTGCACAGCGCTGCGGCGGCCGGATCCGCGAGTCACCACCGCGCTGCGTCGGCGGCGGGGGGGCGCGGCGGCGATGCGCGGCGAGCCACGGCCGGGCCGGGCGCGCAGTCAGCGGCAAGGGGGCGACGAAAAGGCATTCCGATCGGCATTGTGCGGTCGAGCGCGGCATTAGCATCCGCCGCGTCATGCCGCCGCCCCCGCCGCCCGAGCGCCGTCCGTTGGTCTACGTGCTGCTCGCGTTGGCGACGCTGGCGCTGGCGGCGATCCTCGTGCCGTTCTACGGCACGTTGCTGTGGGCGGTGATCGTCGCGCTGCTGTTCACGCCGCTGTACCGGCTGCTGCTGCCGCGTCTGGGCCGGCGCCGGTCGGCGGCCGCCGGCGTGACGGTGCTCGCCGTGCTGCTGATCGGCGTGCTGCCGTTCGTCTTCATCAGCGCCGCGCTGCTCGGCGAGGCGGCGTACGTCGCGGCGCGGTTCCAGCAGCCGGGCAACGACCCGACGACCTATCTGCGGACGATCTACGAGGCGCTGCCCGACTGGATCGCGGCGCTGCTCGCGCGGCTGGACATCGCCGACTTCGGCGCGCTGCAGCGGCGCATCGGCGAGCTGCTGAACCAGGGCAGCCAGTTCTTCGCGACGCACGCGCTGCGCATCGGCCAGAACACGTTCGAGTTCTTCGTCAGCGTGCTCGTGATGCTGTACGTCGCGTTCTTCCTGATCCGCGACGGCGACGCGCTGAAGCGCGCGCTGCACGAGGCGATTCCGCTGACCGACCGGCATCAGCGTCAGCTCACCGCGAAGTTCACCGATGTCGTGCGCGCCACGGTCAAGGGCAACCTCGTCGTCGCCACGGTGCAGGGCTCGCTCGGCGGCCTGGCGTTCTGGATCCTCGGCATCCGCGGCGCGCTGCTGTGGGCGGTGCTCATGGGCTTCCTGTCGCTGCTGCCGGCGGTCGGCGCGGCGATCGTCTGGCTGCCGGTGGCGCTGTGGCTGCTGGCGTCGGGGGCGACGGTCGAGGGCTTCGGGCTGATCGCCTGGGGGCTGCTCGTCATCGGCCTCGTCGACAACCTGCTGCGGCCGCGCCTCGTCGGCAAGGACACCAAGCTGCCCGACTGGGTGGTGCTGATCACGACGCTCGGCGGGCTGGCGGTGTTCGGCATCAACGGCTTCGTCCTCGGGCCGCTGATCGCGGCGATGTTCTTCTCGGTGTGGCAGATCGCGATTGTCCAGCGGCGCAGCGCCACGCCGGCCGCATCCGAGACGCCGCCGCCGCCGGCCTGAACCGCCGTCGCGCGGCGGCGTTTGCAGCCGCGCGCTCATGCGGCCTCGCGCGCGCCGACAGGCGGCGCCAGCGGCAGCTCGAGGTCGGCGCGCGGCTCGAAGTCGGCGTCGCCGCCGGGCCAGTCCCAGAAGCGCACGATGCAGCGCCGCGCCGCGCCGTCGGCGGCGGCGAGCAGCTCGGTGACGCTGTTGCGCGTGCCGCCGCGCACCCGCGTCGACACCGCCGTGCCGGCCTGCACGCCCCACATCGGCCGCGGCGCGGCGAACAACGGCAGCACCGTCGGCAGGTGGATGTGGCCGCCGATCACGACGTCGGCGCCGGCGGCGTGCCACGCCTGCAGCGCGGGGTCGGCGTGGCGCAGCACGTTCTGGTCGTCGGCGTGGCGCGCCACCGCCACCGGCTGGTGCGTGACGACGACGCGGATGGAGCCGGCGTCGGCGGCTGCGAGCCGACGCGCGGTGTCGGCAATCTGGCGCCGGGACACCTCGCCGTGCTTGTGGCGCCACCAGCGCGTGGTGTTCAGCGCGACGACGTGCCACGGGCCGACGCGCCGCTCGACGTCGCGCACCGGGCCGAACGCCGGCTCCCAGCGCGCATACGGCCGCGAGAAGCGCACCCACACCGCGTACAGCGGAATGTCGTGGTTGCCGGGGATCGCGATGAACGGTGCCGGCAGCTGGTCGGCGAACGCGCGCGCGGCGGCGAACTGCGCGCGCGTCGCGCGCTGCGTGACGTCGCCCGACAGCACCACCAGCGCCGGCCGCCGGTCCGCGGCCAGCCGCAGCAGCGCGCGCACCGCGCCCGGCTGCTCGGTGCCGAAGTGCGGGTCGGAGATCTGCAGCAGCCCGCCGCCGGGGCCGTCGCGCTGTGCCGCCGTCATGCCGGGGCGGCGCCCGGCGGCGGCCGCACGAGCCACAGCGGGCGCGGGTCGACGCCGAAGACCAACGGCGGCACGACGCGCGTCACCTCGCCGTCGAGCGAAACCTTGACCGCGCCCTTGGGCACGCGCGACCGCGGCGCGACGTGCAGCTCGCGACACGGGAAGTGCATCACGTCGTCGGCGTCGCCGAGCCGGCCGACCGCGCCGCGCAGCGCCAGCCAAAGCAGTTCGCGCCGGCCGACGGCGCGCAGCACCACCGCGGCCAGCGCCGCGCCGCCGACGACGTCGGCCTCGGGCAGCCCGAGCGACGCCAGCTGCAGCGTGTTGTGGCCGACGAACAGCGTGCTGATGCGCAGCGTGCGCGTCGCCACGCCGTCGGCCTCGATGCGCACGTCGAGGCTGCGGTGGTCGCGCAGCAACGACTGCAGCGCGGCAACGAGCGCGTTGGCGCGGCTGCGGCCGTGGCGCGCCTTGAACGCTTCGCGGTCCTGCAGCAGCTCGGGGTAGAGGCCGACGCTGGCGTTGACGAGGAACGGCCGGCCGTTGAGCCGCGCGACCGGCGTCGGCCGCGGCTGGCCGGTGACGAGCAGCCGCACCGCGCCCTCGGCGTCGAGCGGGATACCGTGCGCACGCGCGACGTAGTTGAACGTGCCGCGCGGAATCAGCCCGCACGGCGCAGCGCCGTCGACAGCGGCGACGACGGTGTTCAGCGTGCCGTCGCCACCGACGGCGACGACGGTGCCGCCGTCGGCGCGCGCCGCCGCGGCCGCGCGCCGCGCCGCGGCACCGAGGTCCTGCGGCCGGTCGGGGCGGTGCAGCATGTGGCGCCGGCCGGCGGCGCCGAGCTCGGCGTCGAGCGCGGCGAGCACCGCGTCGTCGTCCTGATTGCCGGCGGCGCCGTTCAGCACCACGTGCAGCGGCGCGGTGGCGGCGACGTCGCCACCGGGGGCCGCCGCCGCGAGTCCGGTGTCGAGTCGAGTCGCCGCCGGCAGCGATGCGGCGGTCGGCAGCGCGGCGAGCGACGCCGCGCTCAACGCCGGTTGCGCCACGGCGCGGCGCCGCTACGGCGCGTGCCTGGCAGCGGCGGCTCGGTCGCGGGGTCGAAGTGTGCGGTCATCGGGTCGGCGACGGACGCGGTGGCGCTTTCGTCGGCGCGGCCGAGCGGCAAGCCGGGTGCCGCCCGGGCAGCGACGCGACGGCCGCGGCGGCCCGCACGGCGCGCGGTGGGACACTGCGCCGATGCTCGACATCGCCGCCGTCTGCATCGCCGCCACTGCGCTGTTCGCCTACGTCAACCACCGCTGGGTGCGGCTGCCGACGGCGATCGGCGTGATGGCGATCGCGCTGGCGCTGTCGCTGGCGATCGTCGCCCTCGACGCCTCGGGCATCGCGCCGGGACTGCGCGCCTACGAGGAGTCGTTCGTCCGCGCGATCGACTTCTCCGACGTGCTGATGCAGGGGATGCTGTCGCTGCTGCTGTTCGCCGGCGCGCTGCACGTCGACCTGTCGGAGCTGCGCGCGCTGCGCTGGCCGGTGGCGGCGCTGGCGCTGGTCGGCACCGTCGTGTCGACGGTCGTCGTCGGCGTCGCGATGTGGCTGGCGCTGCCGTGGGTCGGATTGCCGCTGCCGCTGCTGCACTGCCTGCTGTTCGGCGCGCTGATCTCGCCGACCGACCCGATCGCGGTAATGGGCATCCTGAAGTCGGCCGGCGCGCCGAAGCGGCTCGAACTCGCGATTTCCGGCGAGTCGCTGTTCAACGACGGCGTCGGCGTCGTCGTCTTCGCGCTGCTGCTCGGCGTGCTGACCAGCGGCACAACGCCGACCGCCGGCGGCGCGGCGATGCTGCTGCTGCACGAGGCCGGCGGCGGCATCGCCTTCGGCCTGGTCCTCGGCTGGGTCACCTACCGGCTGCTGAAGTCGGTCGACGATTACCACGTCGAGGTGCTGCTGACGCTGGCCGCGGTGCTCGGCGGCTACGCGCTCGCCAGCCGGCTGCACGTGTCGGGGCCGCTGGCGATGGTCGTCACCGGGCTGATCGTCGGCAACCACGGCCGCGCCCGCGCGATGTCGGACACGACGCGGCGCTACGTCGACCTGTTCTGGGAGCTGCTCGACGAGATCCTCAACGCGGTGCTGTTCGTGCTGATCGGCCTGGAAGTCCTGCTGGTGGCGTTTTCGTGGCCGGTGGCAGCCGGCATCGCGCTGGCGATCGGCGTGACGCTGGCGGCGCGGTTGGCCGCCGTCGGCGCGCCGGTGGCCGCGTTCGGCGCGCGCTTCGGGCTGCCGGCCGACGCGTGGCGCGTGCTGACGTGGGGCGGGCTGCGCGGCGGCATCTCGGTGGCGCTGGCGTTGACGCTGCCGAGCGGCGCCGAACGCGACGTCGTCCTCGCGCTGACCTACGGCGTCGTCGTGTTCTCGATCGGCGTGCAGGGGCTGTCGATCGGCCGCGTCGTGCGCGCCGGCCGCGGCATCGACGCGGCGGGCTGAAGCAGCCGCGCGGGCGCCGGCGCGCGACCGCCGCGTCGAGCGCGTCGAACTGGCGCGCGTTCGTCGTGCTTATCGCGGCAGCGCGGGTCGCTGCCGCGCACGACGATCGGCCCACCCCTCGGTGGGTGGCGCCGCCGCCGGCGTCGCCGTGACCTGCGCGCCCTTCTCCCGTTCGACCGTCGATGACCCACTTGGCCGCTCCAGCTTCGCCCGCGACCGAACCCGTGCCCGCCGCCAAGAACGTGGCGGTGCGCGACGGCGTCGTACCCGGCAACGACCGCGCGGCGCCGGTCCACGGCCGCGCCGCGGCGCTCAACGGCCGCGCGACCCACCCCGATGGGCCGGCGGCGACGCGCGACGAGCGTGCTGCGACCCCCGACGAGCGCGTGGCGACCCCTGACGAGCGCGTAGCGCTCGGGCTGTACGCGGCGCTGCTCGACAGCGCGACGCTCGCCGCCGGCGCGCACCGCCTCGCGGTGGCGCTGGCCGCGCGCGCCGGCTGCGACCGCGTCACCGTCGGCGTCGTCGATGGCCGCCGGCTGAAGCTCGTCGCCGGGTCGCGCGGCGACGTCGCCCAGCTGCCGGCGGCGCAGGCCGCGGCGGTCGTCGGCGCGATGGACGAGGCACTCGACCAGGCGCAGCCGCTGGCCTGGCCGCCGCCGGCGAACGCCGACGACGCGGCCGCCGCGCTGGCGCCGATCGTCGTCGAACAACGCCTCGCGCAGGCGCTGCTCGG
>CBDUBX010000050.1:0-12336 GCA_965365495.1 uncultured Burkholderiales bacterium | reverse complement strand
TGATCGCCGGGAACAGCACCAGCAGCACGACACGCGCGAGGTCGCTGGCGACGAACGGCATCACGCCGCGGTAGGTTTCGCGCATCGGAATGTCGGGCGCCATCGACTGGATCACGAACAGGTTCATGCCGACCGGCGGCGTGATCAATCCGACCTCGACGACGATCAGCACCAGCACGCCGAACCAGATCGCGGTGTGCTCGGGCGGCAGGCCGAAGTCGAGCCCCGAGATCATCGGAAAGAAGATCGGGATCGTCAGCAGGATCATCGACAGCGAGTCCATCACGCAGCCGAAGATCAGATAGAAGACGAGGATCGCCCACAGCACCTGGTACGGGCCGAAGCCCTGGTCGCCGACCCACGCCGCGAGCTCCTGCGGCAGCTGCGACAGCGCGAGGAAGGTGTTGTAGGCCGCGGCGCCGAGGACGATCATGAACACCATCGCGCTGCCGGTGGCGGTCAACTCGAACGCCTGCAGCACGCCCTTGCGCGTGAGCCCGCCGCGCACGAGCGCGAGCACGCCGGTGGCCACCGCGCCGACCGCCGCGCCTTCGGTCGGCGTGAACAGGCCGGTGTAGATACCGCCGATCACCGCGACGAAGATCAGTGCCACCGGCCACACCGCGACCAGCGCCGGGACGCGGTCGCGCCACGGCAGCCGCTCGACGCGGCCGGCGAGCGACGGATTCACGCGCACGACGATCGCGATGACCAGCATGTAGCCGAGCGCCGCGAGGATGCCGGGGACGATCGCCGCGGCGAACATCTTGGCGATGTTCTGTTCGGCGAGGATCGCGTAGATCACAAGAACGATCGACGGCGGAATCAGGATCCCGAGCGTGCCGCCGGCGGCCAGCGTGCCGGTCGACAGGCTGCCGGCGTAGCCGGCGCGGCGGAGTTCGGGCAGCGCGACCTGCGCCATCGTCGCCGCAGTTGCGAGCGAGCTGCCGCAGATCGAGCCGAACCCGGCGCACGCGCCGACCGCGGCCATCGCGACGCCGCCCTTGCGGTGGCCGATGAACGCCTCGGCCGCCTTGAACAGCGCGCGCGACATCCCGCCGAGCGACGCGAACTGCCCCATCAGCAGGAACAACGGCACGATCGACAGCGAGTGCGTCGAGAACGTGCCGTAGGCGAGCGTCTTCATCTGGTTCAGCAGCGGCGCGGCGCTGCCGAACACCTGCCACGAACCGACGAGGCCGACGACGAGCATCGCCAGGCCGATCGGCACGCGCAGCAGGATCAGCAGCAACAGCACCGGGAACGACAGCCCGGCCAGCCACAGCGGGTCCATCAGTCGCTCATCGGCGGCGCGTCACCGCAAGGAACTGCGCGGCTCAATGCACGACCTCGGCCGGCGCCAGCCCCGGCGGCGGCGCGACCACGCCGAGCGACTCGAGGCAGCGCCACGCGTAGGCCAGCAGGCCGACCAGCGCCGGCACCAGCGACGCGGCATAGCCCCACCACACCGGCATCTGCAGGATGAAGCTGACCTCGCCGTTGTCGCGATAGTCGAGCATCGACACCGCCATGCGCCACGTCAGCAGCAGCCACGCGGCCAGCATCAGCACGTCGGTCACCAGGTCGAGCGTGCGCTGCATCGACCGCGGATAGCGCCCCCACAGCAGGTCGACGACGGCGTGGCCGCGCCGCAGGTGGCACCACGGCAGGAACGCGAACACCGCGAGCGCGGTGCCGGCTTCGACCAGTTCGAAATCGCCCGGCACCGGGCCGAGGCCGATGCCGGTGAGCGCGCGGCCGGCGATGCTCGCGACGCTGATCAGCGCCAGTACCGCGAGCACCGCGCCGCCGAACCACGCGACGGCGCGGCTCGCGGCGTAGACGAAACGCCCCATGCGCCTCGGCCGGGCCGACTACTTCGCGTGCTTGGCGACCAGCGCCTCGGCCGCGGCGGCGAGCTTCTGGCCGTCGATGCCCTGGCCGCCGACTTCCTTGAACCACACCGCGCGGGTGCCGTTGGCGGCGCGCATCGCGCGCTGCGTCTGCTCGGCGTCGAACGTGACGATGCGGTTGCCGGCCTTCTGCGCGAGGTCGAGCCCGACCTTGTCGCCCTCGTCCATCGCGCGGCCGAACAGCGTCGCCGCGGCCATCCCCGAATTGGCGTCGATGACCTTCTTCAGGTCGGCCGGCAGCCGTTCGTAGCTGGCCTTGTTCATCACGACGGCAAAGGTCTGCGTGTACAGCCCCTTGTCGCCGGTGAATCCGGTGTGGTGCTTCGTGATCTGCTGCACCTTCAACGCCGGCGCCACCTCCCACGGGATCGTCGTCGCCTGGATCACGCCCTTGGACAGCGCTTCGCCGACTGCCGGCACCGGCATGCCGACCGGCGTCGCGCCGAGCTGCTCGAGCATGATGTTGATGACGCGCGAGCCGCCGCGCACCTTCAAACCGCGCAGGTCTTCGAGGCGGTTGATCGGCGACAGGCTGTGGAACAGCCCCGGCCCGTGGACGTGCGCGGCGATCAGCTTCACGTCCTTGAACTCGTTTGCGGCGTGCGTCTCGACGAATTCGTGGATCGCGCGCGACCCGGCCTCGGCGCGGCCGGTCGTGAACGGCAGCTCGAAGACCTCGGTGCGCGGGAAGCGGCCCGGGGTATAGCCGAGCACCGTCCAGATGATGTCGACGACGCCGTCCTTGGCCTGGTCGAACAACTCGGGCGGCTTGCCGCCGAGCTGCATGTTCGGGAACAGCTGCACGCGGATGCGGCCGCCGCTGTCCTTCTCGACCTTGTCGGCCCACGGCTTGATCGCGTGCTGCGGAATCGCCGCCTGCGGCGGCAGGAAATGGTGGAAGCGCAGCGTCACGTCGGCGGCTAGCGCCGGCGACGCCAGCGCGCACAACAGCCCGGCACCGAGCAACAGCTTCTGGAACACACGCATGTCGTCGTCTCCTGCAAATGCGAACGAAGGGTAATGCAACGGCGCCTTCGCGCGCGGCGTTGACTCAGCTCAGCCGCAGCAATCGCTTGGCGTTCTCTTTCAGGATCAGCGGTCTCACCTCGTCCTTGAAACCGGCCTCGGCGAAATCCTTCAGCCAGCGGTCGGGCGTGATCAGCGGGAAGTCGCTGCCGAACAGCACCCGGTCTTTCAGCAGCGTGTTGGCGTATTGCACCAGCTGCGGCGGAAAGTACTTCGGGCTCCAGCCCGACAGATCGATCCAGATGTTGGGCTTGTGCATCGCCAGCGAGATCGCCTCGTCCTGCCACGGCCAGCTCGGGTGGGCGACGACGATCTGCATGTCGGGGAACGCGATCGCCACGTCTTCGAGCAGCATCGGCCGGCTGTTGGCCAGCCGCAGCCCGCCGCCGCAGCGCATCCCCGAGCCGATGCCCGAGTGACCGCTGTGAAAGATCGCCGGCAGCCGGTGCTCGTTGATCACTTCGTAGATCGGCCACGCCATGCGGTCGGCGGGCTCGAAGCCCTGCACCGTGGGGTGGAACTTGAAGCCCTTGACGCCGTGGTGCTCGACCAGCCGCCGCGCTTCGCGTGCGCCCATCTTTCCCTTGTGCGGGTCGATGCTGGCGAAGGCGATCAGGATGTCGGGGTGGGCCGCGGCCGCGTCGGCGATTTCCTCGTTCGTGATCCGCGTGCGGCCGAGGTTGGACTCGGCGTCGACGGTGAAGTTGACGAAGCCGATGCGCTGTTCGCGGTAGTACGCGATCGTCTCGTCCATCGTCGGCCGGCGCGTCGAACGGAAGTACTTGTCGGCCGCGCGGTCGTACTCCTCGCCGTAGTTGTCGAACGGATTGCGGCACGACACCTCGAGGTGCGTGTGGGTGTCGATCGCGATCAGGTCGGCGGTGTTCATCGGCGGTGCAAGGCGGCGTCCGTCGTCGCGAATCGTTCAACGCCTGAAACGTCTGGAGACCGTCGCGGCGAACGCCGCCGGCGATTGTGGCGTCGCGAGCCGTCCTTTCACTACGGGTTTTTCCGCGGTTTATCGTTCATGTACTGAATTACATTTCGCCGGCATCCCATCCCCGAACATGGCCGAAGCCGACTTCGAACCCGTTACCGGCGCCCTTGCCGAACTCGACCTGCTGACGCTGCGCCGCGCCGGCCCGGTGCTGCACGTCGAGCTGAACCGGCCGACCAAGCGCAACGCGCTGTCCGACGCGCTGGTGCGGCAGATCCACGCGGTGTTCGCCGACCCGCCCGACGGCACGAGGGCGGCGGTGCTGAGCGGCGCCGGCAGCCACTTCTGCGCCGGGCTCGACCTGTCGGAAGTGCAGCAGCTCGACATCCACGGCGCGATTGCGCATTCGCGGATGTGGCACACCGCATTCGACGCGATCGCCTTCGGCCGCGTGCCGGTGGTCGCGGTGCTGCACGGCGCGGTCGTCGGCGGCGGACTCGAAATCGCCGCCGCGTGCCAGTTGCGCGTCGCCGAGGACTCGGCCTACTTCGGGCTGCCCGAAGGCCAGCGCGGGCTGTTCCTCGGCGGCGGCGGGTCGGTGCGGCTGCCGCGGCTGATCGGCGTGGCGCGCGTCGCCGACATGATGCTCACCGGCCGCGTGCTCGACGCCGACCACGCCGAGCGCAGCGGCCTCGTGCAGTACCGCGTCGCCGACGGCGCCGGGCTCGCCAAGGGCATCGAGCTCGCGCGCCGCATCGCCGGCAACGCGCCGATGACGACGTTCGCGGTGATGCACGCGCTGCCGCGCATCGCCGAGCAGTCGCCGACCGAAGGGCTGTTCACCGAGTCGCTGATCGCCGCCGCCGCGAGCGCGTCGCCCGAGGCGCAGCGCCGGCTGCAGGACTTCCTGCAGGGGCGCGCCGGCAAGGTCGTGAAGTCGTGAGGCGGTATTGACCGCGACCGCCGCGCCGCGCTACCGCGCTGCCCACGTCGGCGGCTGCGTCGACGCCACCGTCGAGCGGCGCGGCGACGGCAGTGCCGTGGTGCGGTCGACCGAGGCGCTGGCCCCGTATGCCGAGCGGCTGACCGATGCGCTCGAACACTGGGCCGCGCTCGCGCCCGGGCGGACGCTGGTCGCGCGTCGCGGGCCGGGCGGCGACTGGGTGCGCATCGGCTACGCCGAAATGCTCGACCGCGTACAGGCGGTCGGCCAGGCGCTGCTCGACCACGGCGTGTCGGTCGATCGGCCGCTGGCGATCCTGTCGGGCAACGACCTCGAGCACTACACGCTGTCGCTGGCGGCGATGTGGGCCGGCGTGCCGTCGGCGCCGATCTCGCCGGCGTACTCGCTGGTGTCGCAGGATCACGCGCGGCTGCGCCACATTTTCGGCATCGTCACGCCGGGGATGGTCTTCGCCGCCGACGCGTCGTACGCCGCGGCGATCGCCGCGGTCGCGCCGGCCGACGTGCCGGTGGTGCTGCCCGACGCCGCCGACGCGCGCGCCGCGGCTGCGTCGGGGCCACTCGCCGGGCGGCGCGTGGTCGCTTTCGCCGACCTGCTCGCGACCAAGCCCGGCGCGGCGGTCGCCGACGCGCACGCTGGTGTCACCGCCGCCACGATCGCCAAGTTCCTGTTCACGTCGGGCAGCACGAAGGCGCCGAAGGGCGTCGTCAACACCCACCGCATGCTGTGCTCGAACCAGCAGATGCTGCGCCAGTGCCTGCGCTTCCTGGCCGACGAGCCGCCCGTGCTCGTCGACTGGCTGCCGTGGAACCACACCTTCGGCGGCAACCACAACGTCGGCATCGTGCTGACCAACGGCGGCACGCTGTACATCGACGACGGCAAGCCAACGCCCTCGGGCATCGCGGCGACGCTCGCCAACCTGCGCGAGATCTCGCCGTCGGTCTACTTCAACGTGCCCAAGGGCTTCGAGGAGATCGTCGGCGCGATGGACCGCGACACCGCGCTGCGCGACCGGCTGTTCGCACGCTGCCAGGCGTTCATGTTCGCCGGCGCCGGGCTGACGCAGGCGGTGTGGGACCGGCTCGACGCGCACGCCGAGGCGGCGATCGGCGAGCGCGTGCGCATCGTCACCGGGCTCGGCATGACCGAGACGTCGCCGTCGTGCACGTTCGCCGTCGGCACCGACGCGCGGTCGGGCGACATCGGCCTGCCGAACCCCGGCGTCGACGTCAAGCTCGTCCCCGACCCCGGCGGCGACAAGGTCGAGATCCGCTTCCGCGGGCCGAACGTGATGCCGGGCTACTGGCGCGCGCCCGAGCAGACGCGCGATGCGTTCGACGACGAGGGCTACTACCGCAGCGGCGACGCGGTGCGCTGGGTCGACGACCGCGACGTGCGCCGCGGCCTGCGCTTCGACGGCCGCACCGCCGAGGACTTCAAGCTGTCGACCGGCACGTTCGTCAGCGTCGGCGTGCTGCGCGCGCGCATCGTGCAGGCCGGCGACCCGTGCGTGCAGGACGTCGTGATCGCCGGGCCGAACCGCGACGACGTCGGCGCGCTGGTGTTCCCGCGCGCCGACGCGTGCCGGCGGCTCGCCGAGCTCGCGGACGACGCGCCGCTCGCCGACGCGCTGCGCCACCCGGCGGTGCGCGACTTCTTTCAGCAGCTCGCCGACCGCATGTGGCGCGAGGCCACCGGCAGCGCCAGCCGCGTCGCGCGCTGGTGGTTGATGGACGAGCCGCCGCAGATCGACCACGGCGAGGTCACCGACAAGGGTTCGATCAACCAGCGCGCGGTGCTGGCGCGGCGCGATGCGCTGGTGCAGGCGCTGTACACCGCCGACGCGGACGATGCCGGGCGCGGCGATGTGATCTTGCCGCGCAAGGCGTGAAGACGCCAGCCACGCCGCGCGTGCGGGATGACCGGGACGGAGCGGGCCGATGGTCGGCGACGAGGTGAAGCGATGAACGTGCAAGGCGCGAGCGCCGTCGTCACCGGCGGCGCGTCGGGGCTCGGCGAGGCGGTCGCGCGGGCGCTCGCCGCGGCCGGCGCCCGGGTGGCAGTGCTCGACGTCGACGCCGCACGCGCCGACCGCGTCGCCGCCGACATCGGTGGCGTCGCGACGCGCTGCGACATCACCGACGGCGCGTCGGTCACGGCCGCGCTCGATGCCGCGACGCGAGCCCACGGCGTGCCGCGCATCGTGATGAACATCGCCGGCATCGGCAGCGCCAGGCGCGTCGTCGGCAAGGACGGGTCGCCGGCGCCGCTCGAGGACTTCGAGCGCGTCGTCCGCGTGAACCTGATCGGCACCTACAACGTCGCGCGGCTCGCCGCGGCGCGCATCGTCGCGCTCGAACCGCTGGCCGACGGCGAGCGCGGCGTGATGGTCAACACCGCGTCGGTCGCGGCGTTCGACGGCCAGGTCGGCCAGGAGGCCTATGCCGCGAGCAAGGGCGGCATCGTCGGCATGACACTGCCGCTGGCGCGCGACCTGGCGCAGTGGGGCGTGCGCGTCGTGACGATCGCGCCGGGGTTGTTCGCGACGCCGCTGCTCAACGAGCTGCCCGAAGCGGTGCAGCAATCACTCGCGGCGTCGATCCCGTTTCCAAAGCGCCTCGGGCGCCCCGACGAGTTCGCGTCGCTGGCGCTCGAGATCGTCCGTAACGGCCACCTGAACGGCGAGGTGATCCGCCTCGACGGCGCGCTGCGGATGGCGCCGCGCTAGGCCGAAATTGCTCGCGCGAGGTCGCTGACCTGATCGCGGCCGGGCATGGTCCGCACTTCGCGACCGCACGGCGGCCGTGCGTCGCAGTGAAAGCGGCCGCGACGACCTGAACACCCCGGGCGTCGCGGCTGTGCACGTCGCGTCGGGCGCCGCGCACGACGCTGTCCGCGACCGACCCGGCCGCGCCGCAAGTCGCAGCGCTACCGGGCTCGGCGCACGGTCACCGGCAGGTGAAGCTCGCGGCCTGCTCGACGTCGCCACTGCCGTTGTAGTGCGCGACCAGCGGGTACGGGCACAGCGGCCGCGTGCGATCCGCCGCCCATGTCGCCGGCACGTTGGCGTTGGCGCCGCCGGCGTTGCCGGCACCGCGCGCGCTGGCGACGACGCGGTCGGGCGCCCGGCCGTTCTCGACCCAATCGACCAGCGGTTGCAGCAGGTCGAACTGGTCGGTCGACGGGCCGCCGCCGCAGTGGTTCATCCCCGGCACGAGGAACAGCCGCGCGAACTCGGCAGCGTCGCCGTCGTAGTGGTCGTTCCAGCGCTCCCACCACATCACGCTGTGGTCGCTCGAGAAGATCGGGTCGTTGGTGCCGTGGTAGACGAGGATCTTGCCGCCGTGGTTGCGCAGGTCGTCGAGCTGCTCGGCGTGCGGCGGCGACATGAACGCCAGCCCGCTCTCGGTGTAAGTCGCGTTGGTCGCCTGGATACGCGCGAACATTTCGTCGATGTCGCCGGTCAGCGCGAACGTGCGGCCGTCGAAGCCGGCCCGGTCCTCGGGCGGCGTCTGCCAGATGAACGCCACCGCGCCGGGGTCGAGCGTCAGCGACGCGCCGAACTTCCACTGCGCCCAACCGGCGGTGCCGATGCCGGCGTCGTACGGAAAGCTCGTGTAGATCCGCGTGCCGTCGCTCGTCGTCGCGCCGTCGAACAGCGCGGCGATCGCGGTCTTCTGCGCGGCCGACAGACACGTGCCGTCGCGCGCGGCCGCGCAGGTCGGCACGTCGCGGGCGAGGTCGAACGCCGCCTGGCACGCCGCGGTGGCCTGCACCATGCCGTCGGCCAGACCGTCGAGCGCGTCGCAGCGCGTCAGCACCGCCGCCGAGACGAGCTCGCGCTCGGGCTGAGTGAAGCCGGTGGCGATGTCGGCGGCGTCGGTCGCGAGCGCGGCATAGGCCTGCGCGCCGGCGATGTTGGCCACCGCAGCGCGCGGCAGCTCGGTGCCCGGGTTGCCGGCGAGAACGCCGTCGTACTGGTCGCCGTAGCGCGCCGCGGCGACCATCGCGTGGCGGCCGCCGTTCGAGCAGCCGCCGATGTACGACCGGTCGGGCGCCTTGCCGTAGGCCGACTGGATCACGCTCCTGGCCATCGGTCCGACCTTGCCGACCGCCTGGTAGCCGTAGTCGAGGCGCGCCTGCGGGTCGAGCCCGAAGAACGGTCCTTGCGATCCGCGGTGCCCGGCATCGGAGCTGACCACGGCGAAGCCCTTGTGCAGCGCGTTCGACATCGGCCCGCCGCCGCCGACGGTGCCGGTGGCGGTCACGACCGAACCGTCGATGCCGCCGTTGACCTGGTGGTAGAAGCGGCCGTTCCATGCCATCGGCAGCCGCAGCTCGAAGCGGATGTCGTACGGCTGGCCGTCGACCGCGCCGACGCGCGGCAGCATCGAGCCGCGAACCAGGCAGTGTTCGGGCACCGCCTGGCCGGCGACGGCGAGCGCGCCGGCGGCGACGGCGGTCGTCTCGGTGATCGTCGTGTCGGCCAGCGTCGCGAGCCGCGTGGTGAGGTCGGCGCACGCGCCGACGAAGGCCGCCGGCATGGCCGGCGTCAGCTGCGGCAGGTCGTCGTCACCGCCGCACGCGGCGAGCAGCGTCAGCGTGGCGGCCGCGAGAGCCGTGAGCGCGCTCGGCGCGGTTCGTGATGCAAGGGTCGAGGGCATGTCCGTCTCCACAATGAGGGTCGCTGCGCGGTCGAATCCCGCCGCGCATATCGTTAGGTTAGTGAATCACTTGGCGCCGGAACCTGGGACTTGCGCTAACGATGGGGACGCTTTCACTGGTTAAATCGCTTCATCTTGTAACGAGGCGGCTGCGTTCGCGAGGGCTGTTGCGCCGGCGCCGCAGCGCGGGCGGTCCAGACGTCGACGGCGGACCACAATTCGGCCGATGACCCCACCCGCTGCCCAGCCGCCACCGGCCGCGCGCACGCCGGCCGGCCGGCTCGACGAATCGGGGCTGCGATCGATCGTCGGCTACCAGCTGGCGCAGGCGACGATCGTCACGACGCGGTCGTTCAAGCAGCACATCGGCGACGTCTTCGACCTGCGCCCGGTCGAGTTCACGATCCTCGCGCTCGTCGACGCCAACCCCGGCGTCTCGGCGCGCAAGCTGGCCGACGCGCTGGCGGTCACCCCGCCGAACATCACGATGTGGATCGACAAGCTCGAGCGCCGCGGCTGGATCGAGCGCGAGCGCAGTGCCGAGGACGGTCGTGCGCAGCACATCCGTGCGACAACGGCCGGTGCGAAGGTGATCCGCGAAGCGATCGCCGCAGCGGTCGCCGGCGAACGCGAGATGCTCGCGCCGCTCAGCGAAGCCGAGCGCGCGATGCTGCTCGAACTGCTGCACAAGACGGCGTTGTGCCGGCGGAAGTAGGCGCTCGGCGGCATGCAGGCAGACCACGGTGCCCGCGGAAGTCCGCGGCGCAGGTGGATGCCGGGCCCGGTATGCGTCTCGTGTCGTCGGTCGTGCCCGACGGCACGATCATCGTCCTGGCGAGCCGGCTCGCCACGGTCGAACTCACGTTCGAGTCCGAGCGCGGTCGAGATGGCGGTGCAGCTCTACCGCAAAGGCTCGGCCGACTTCGCCGATTGCCGCACGTCGCACTCGCCGCGCAGGCCAGCAAGCCAACGCTGTGGACCTTCGACAAAGGCGCGGCGAAGGTCAGCGGGGCGCGCTTGCTCGGCGCGCGCTGACGGCGTGGGCTGACGAGCGCTGCGGCGCGCGACCCTGCCGGTGGCGAACCCTTTACTCCACCGTCACGCTCTTGGCCAGATTGCGCGGCTTGTCGACGTCGGTGCCGCGTGCGCACGCGGTGTGGTAGGCCAGCAGCTGCAGCGGCACGACGTGCAGGATCGGGCTCAGGCAGCCGTAGTGCTCGGGCAGGCGGATCACGTGGACGCCGGCCTCGCTGCCGATCTTCGTGTCGTCGTCGGCGAACACGTAGAGCCGGCCGCCGCGGGCGCGGACTTCCTGCATGTTGCTCTTGAGCTTTTCGAGCAGCGCGTCGTTCGGCGCCACGGTGACCACCGGCATCTGGTCGGTGACCAGCGCCAGCGGGCCGTGCTTCAGCTCGCCGGCCGGATAGGCCTCGGCGTGGATGTAGCTGATCTCCTTGAGCTTCAGCGCGCCTTCGAGCGCCACCGGGTAGTGCAGGCCGCGGCCGAGGAACAGCGCGTTCTCCTTGCGCGCGAACTCCTCGCTCCAGGCGATGACCTGCGGCTCCAGCGCCAGCACCGCCTGCAGCGCCACGGGCAGGTGGCGCAGCGCCTTCAGCTCTTCGGCCTCCTGCTCGGCCGACAGCCGGCCGCGCGTCTTGGCCAGCGCCAGCGTCAGCAGGTACAGCCCGGCGAGCTGGGTCGTGAAGGCCTTGGTGCTGGCCACACCGATCTCGACGCCGGCGCGGGTGATGTAGGCCAGCTCGCACTCGCGCACCATCGCGCTGGTGGCGACGTTGCAGATCGTCAGCGTGTGCGTCATGCCCAGGCTGCGCGCGTGCTTCAGCGCCGCCAGCGTGTCGGCGGTCTCGCCGCTCTGCGTGATCGTGACGACCAGCGTGCGCGGGTCGGGCACGCTGTCGCGGTAGCGGTATTCGCTGGCGATCTCGACCTGCGTCGGCACCGCGGCGAGGCTCTCGAGCCAGTACTTGGCCGTCATCCCGGCGTACAGGCTGGTGCCGCAGGCCAGGATCAGCACCCGGTCGACGGCGTCGAACACCGCGCCCGCGGTCGCGCCGAACAGCTCGGGGCCGATCGCCGTCACGCCTTCGAGCGTGTCGGCCAGCGCGCGCGGCTGCTCGAAGATCTCCTTTTGCATGTAGTGCCGGTACGGCCCGAGTTCGGCCGCGCCGCTGTGCGCCAGCACGGTGCGCACCGGGCGGTCGACGGTGGCGTAGCGGCCATGGGCGTCGGCATGCGTGATCCACGCCTTGCCGAGCTGCAGGTCGACGACGTCGCCTTCCTCGAGGTAGACGATCTGGTCGGTGACGCCGGCCAGCGCCATCGCGTCCGACGCGACGAAGTTCTCGCCGGCGCCGTCCGGGCCGCCGACCCCCAGCACCAGCGGCGAGCCGTGGCGCGCGGCGACGACGCGCAGCGGCTCGTCGCGGCAGAACACGGCGATCGCGTAGGCTCCGGCCAGCCGTGGCAGCGCGTGCTGCACGGCGTCGAGCAGGTCGCCGTCGTACAGGCTGTCGACGAGGTGGGCGACGACCTCGGTGTCGGTCTGGCTGGTGAAGGCGTAGCCGCGCTGCAGCAACTCGGCGCGCAGCTCGTCGTGGTTCTCGATGATGCCGTTGTGCACCAGCGCGATCCGGCCGTCGCCGCCGGCGCGCTGCCCCTTGGGCCCGTTCGAGAAATGCGGGTGGGCGTTGTGCACCGCCGGCGCGCCGTGGGTCGCCCAGCGCGTGTGGGCGATGCCGGTGCCGGCGTCGATCTCCTCGATTGATTCGCGGTCTTCGCTGATCGAAGCGGCAATCGTGCCGATGCCGA
>CBDUBX010000049.1:0-12569 GCA_965365495.1 uncultured Burkholderiales bacterium | reverse complement strand
ACGGTGCGCAAGGCGATCGACGAAATGGCCGCCGAGAACCTGCTCGTGCGCCGCCAGGGCAAGGGCACGTACGTCGCGACCCACGCCGAGCAGGCGACGCAGTACCGCTTCCTGCGCCTCGTCGCCGACGACGGCAGTGCCGCGCCGCTGCAGCGGCGCCTGCTCGACTGCAGGCGGCTGCGCCCGCCGGCCGACGTCGCGCGGCAGCTGCAGCTGGCCGAGCGTGACGCTGCGGTGCACGTGCGGCGGCTGCTGCTCGCCGCCGACGGCGACGCGCCGCGCCCGGTGGTCTTCGACGAGTTGTGGCTGCCCGGGGCGCTATTTGGCGGCCTCGACGCCGCGCGGCTGCGCGCATGGCGCGGCCCGCTGTACCGGCTGTTCGAAGCCGAGTTCTCGGTGCAGATGATTCGCGCCGACGAGCGGCTGCGCGCGGTCGCCGCCGACGCGGAGCAGGCGGCGCTGCTCGAGGTGGCACCGGGGACGCCGCTGCTGTCGGTCGAACGGCTGGCGTCGACCTACGGCGACCGGCCGGTCGAGCTGCGCCGCGGCTGGTACCGCACCGACGCGCACCACTACCGCAACGTACTTAGCTGACGCGGCCGACGCGCCGCGGCCCGGCGCGCCTGCCGGCGGACGATGCGCGCGACGCATGAAATAAACTCGTCGGCTGGCGCGCCGACGAGAACGACGAACGATGGCTGAGATGACGAGACCCCGGCCCGGCCCGATGCGCCTGGTCGACGCGCTGAAGTACCGGCTGCCGCCGGCCGGCTGGGTCAGCATCCTGCACCGCGTCAGCGGCGCGGCGATGTTCCTGCTGCTGCCGTTCATCGTCTGGCTGCTCGACGTCAGCGTGACGTCGGAAGTCAGCTACGAGCGCTTCGTCGGCGCGTTCGCGGTCGGCATCGGTCCGGCGCCGGCGTGGCTCGTCAAGGTCGTCGTGCTCGGGCTGATCTGGGCCTATCTGCACCACTTCGTCGCCGGCGTCCGCCACCTGTGGATGGACGCGACGCACGCGGTGTCGCTGCAGCAGGGGCGGGTGTCGGCGGTCGCGACGCTCGCGATCAGCGGGGTGCTGACGGTCGTGCTCGGCGCGCGGCTGTTCGGTTTGTTCTGAAGGGGCGGCGCGTGCGGGCGGTCAACCACGGATCGAAGCGTGTCGTCGTCGGCGCGCACTACGGGCTGCGCGACTGGCTCAGCCAGCGCGTGACCGCGGTGTTGATGGCGCTGTTCACGCTGCTGCTGCTGGTGCAGCTGCTGTTCGCCGACGGGCCGCTCGGCTACGACGTCTGGGCCGGCATCTTCGCCGCGCAGTGGATGAAGCTCGCGACGCTGGTCGCTCTGCTGGCGATCGGCTGGCACGCCTGGGTCGGCATGCGCGACATCTGGATGGACTACGTGCACGGCGTCGGCCTGCGGCTGGCGCTGCAGGTGGCGACGATCGTCTGGCTCGTCGGCTGCATCGGCTGGGCGGTGCAGGTGCTGTGGAGGTTGTGAGAAGAACATGGTGATCGCAACCGCCCCGCTCGCCCCGCGCCGCTTCGACGTCGTCATCGTCGGCGCCGGCGGGTCGGGGATGCGCGCTTCGCTGCAGCTCGCGCAGGCGGGGCTGAACGTCGCGGTGCTGAGCAAGGTGTTCCCGACGCGCTCGCACACCGTTGCCGCGCAGGGCGGCATCGGCGCGAGCCTCGGCAACATGGCCGAGGACAACTGGCACTACCACTTCTACGACACCGTCAAGGGCAGCGACTGGCTCGGCGACCAGGACGCGATCGAGTTCATGTGCCGCGAGGCGCCGAAGGTCGTCTACGAGCTCGAGCACATGGGGATGCCGTTCGACCGCAACCCCGACGGCACGATCTACCAGCGGCCGTTCGGCGGCCACACCGCGAACTACGGCGAGAAGCCGGTGCAGCGCGCGTGTGCCGCGGCCGACCGCACCGGCCACGCGATGCTGCACACGCTGTACCAGCGCAACGTCAAGGCGCGCACGCACTTCCTCGTCGAATGGATGGCGCTCGACCTGGTGCGCGGCGCCGACGGCTCGGTGCTCGGCGTCACCGCGCTCGAGATGGAGACCGGCGAGCTGCACCTGCTGCAGGCCAAGTGCACGCTGCTCGCCACCGGCGGCGCCGGACGCATCTTCGCGGCGTCGACCAACGCCTTCATCAACACCGGCGACGGCCTGGGCATGGCCGCGCGCGCCGGCCTGCCGCTCGAGGACATGGAGTTCTGGCAGTTCCACCCGACCGGCGTGCACAACGCCGGCGTGCTGCTGACCGAAGGCTGCCGCGGCGAAGGAGCGATCCTGCGCAACGCCGACGGCGAGCGCTTCATGGAACGCTACGCGCCGACGCTGAAGGACCTCGCGCCGCGCGACTTCGTCAGCCGCTGCATGGACCAGGAGATCAAGGAAGGCCGCGGCTGCGGGCCGAACAAGGACTACATCGACCTCGACATGACCCACCTCGGCAGCGAGACGATCATGAAGCGGCTGCCCAGCGTGTTCGAGATCGGCCACAACTTCGCCAACGTCGACATCACGAAGGAGCCGATCCCGGTCGTGCCGACGATCCACTACCAGATGGGCGGCATCCCGACCAACATCCACGGCCAGGTCGTCGCGCCGAAGGACGGCGACCCGAACACCGTGGTGCCCGGGCTGTACGCGGTGGGCGAGTGCTCGTGCGTCAGCGTCCACGGCGCGAACCGGCTCGGAACGAACTCGCTGCTCGACCTGCTCGTCTTCGGCCGTGCCGCCGGCGACCACATCGTCGCTGCCGGGCTGAAGGAGGTCTCGCACGCGACGCTGCCGCGCGACGCCGCCGACTTCTCGCGCGCACGGCTCGCGCGCCTGGACGACGCGACCGACGGCGAATACGCGCAGGACGTCGCCAACGACCTGCGCGCGACCATGCAGCGCCACGCCAGCGTGTTCCGCACGCAGGCGCTGATGGACGAAGGCGTGGCCCAGGTCGCGGCGCTCGCCGCGCGCGCCAAGTCGATCGGCCTGAAGGACAAGAGCCGCGTGTTCAACACCGCGCGGATCGAGGCGCTCGAGGTCGACAACCTGATCGAGGCCGCCCGCGCGACGATGGTGTCGGCCGCGGCGCGGCGCGAGAGCCGCGGCGCGCACACCGTCGACGATTACGGCGACACGCCCGAACACCCCAACGGCCGCAACGACGACGAGTGGCTGCGCCACACGCTGTGGTATGCCGACGGCGACCGGCTCGACTACAAGCCGGTGCAGATGCGACCGCTGTCCGTCGACCCGGTGCCGCCGAAGGTGCGCACGTTCTAGGCCCATCCGCGATGACAACCCGCACGTTCAGCATCTACCGCTACGA
Organism: uncultured Burkholderiales bacterium; assembly: GCA_965365495.1. Taxonomy (GTDB): domain Bacteria; phylum Pseudomonadota; class Gammaproteobacteria; order Burkholderiales; family Burkholderiaceae_C; genus Rubrivivax. Next base: position 9,219 of record CBDUBX010000049.1, on the reverse strand, counting down.
CCCCGAGCGCGACGACAAGCCGCGCATGCAGACGATCGACGTCGATCTCGACGGCAGCGAGCGCATGCTGCTCGACGCGCTGATGAAGCTGAAGGCGGTCGACCCCAGCTTGAGCTTCCGCCGGAGTTGCCGCGAAGGCGTCTGCGGGTCCGACGCGATGAACATCAACGGCAAGAACGGTCTCGCGTGCCTGACCAACATGCGCACGCTGCCGGGGACGATCGTGCTCAAGCCGCTGCCGGGGCTGCCGGTCGTGCGCGACCTGATCGTCGACATGACGCTGTTTTTCAAGCAGTACGAGTCGATCAAGCCGTGGCTCGTCAACGACACGCCGCCGCCCGAGCGCGAGCGACTGCAGTCGCCCGACGAGCGCGACGAGCTTAACGGGCTGTACGAGTGCATCCTGTGCGCTTCGTGCTCGACGAGCTGCCCGAGCTTCTGGTGGAACCCGGACAAGTTCGTCGGCCCCGCCGGGCTGCTGCAGGCCTACCGCTTCATCGCCGACAGCCGCGACCACGACACCGCCGCGCGGCTCGACAATCTCGACGACCCGTACCGCCTGTTCCGCTGCCACACGATCATGAACTGCGTCGACGTCTGCCCGAAGGGGCTGAACCCGACGAAGGCGATCGGCAAGATCAAGGAACTGATGGTGCGGCGAACGGTTTGACGCCGCACGGGATGCGATCGTGACCCTCGACGCCGGCGCGCTCGGTCGCTTGAAGTGGCGCTGCCGGCGCGGCTTGCTCGAGAACGATCTGTTGCTGGCACGTTTTTTCGATGAACACGGGGAGACACTGACTCGAACGCAGGCCGCGGGGCTCGAGACCCTGATGGACCTGCCGGACAACGACCTGCTCGACCTGCTGCTCGCACGCCGCGAGCCGCAAGGCGCAGCGGACACTCCCGCGGTGCGCGAGGTCCTGGCCTCGATGCGCCCTTCGCAGCGCAACTTGAAAGGCCCATCGAGATGACCCCGTCCGACGTCAAAGCCACCCTGTCGTTCTCCGACGGCAGCCCGAACATGGACCTGCCGATCTACAAGGGCAGCATCGGGCCGGACGTCATCGACATCCGCAAGCTGTACGCGCAGACCGGCAAGTTCACCTACGACCCGGGGTTCCTGTCGACCGCGGCGTGCGATTCGAGCATCACCTACATCGACGGCGACAAGGGCGAGCTGCTGTACCGCGGCTACCCGATCGAGCAGCTTGCGCAGCACTGCGACTTCCTCGAGACGTGCTACCTGCTGCTGAAGGGCGAGTTGCCGAACGTGCAGCAGAAGAGCGACTTCGTCCGCCTCGTGTCCAAGCACACGATGGTCAACGAGCAGATGCAGTTCTTCCTGCGCGGCTTCCGCCGCGACGCGCACCCGATGGCGGTGATGACGGGGCTCGTCGGCGCGCTGTCGGCCTTCTATCACGACAGCACCGACATCAAGAACCCGGTGCACCGCGAGATCGCCGCGATCCGCCTGATCGCCAAGATGCCGACGCTGGTCGCGATGGCCTACAAGTACGGCATGGGCCAGCCGTTCATCTACCCGCGCAACGAGCTCTCGTACGCGTCGAACTTCATGCGCATGATGTTCGCGTCGCCGTGCGAGGACTACGTCAACAACCCGGTGCTCGACCGTGCGATGGACCGGATCTTCATTCTCCACGCCGACCACGAGCAGAACGCCAGCACGTCGACGGTGCGGCTGTGCGGCTCGTCGGGAACGAACCCGTTCGCGGCGATCGCCGCCGGCGTCGCGTGCCTATGGGGGCCGGCACACGGCGGCGCCAACGAAGCGGCGCTGAACATGCTGCACGACATCCAGCGCCAGGGCGGCGTCGAGAAGATCGGCGAGTTCATCAAGCAGGTCAAGGACAAGAACTCGAGCGTCAAGCTGATGGGCTTCGGCCACCGTGTCTACAAGAACTACGACCCGCGCGCCAAGCTGATGCGCGAGACCTGCCACGAGGTGCTCGACGCCACCGGGCTCGCCGACGACCCGCTGTTCAAGCTGGCGATGGCGCTCGAGAAGATCGCGCTCGAGGACGACTACTTCGTGTCGCGCAAGCTGTATCCGAACGTCGACTTCTATTCGGGCATCGTGCAGCGCGCGGTCGGCATCCCGGTGAGCTTGTTCACCGCGGTGTTCGCGCTAGCGCGCACCGTCGGCTGGATCGCGCAGTTGAACGAGATGATCGGCGACCCGGAGTACAAGATCGGCCGCCCGCGTCAGCTCTTCGTCGGCGCGCTGCCGCGCGACGTTCAGCCGATATCGGCACGCTGATTGCCTCTCCGCGGCGGGCCGGTCGTCGACCGGCTGGTACGTCGGGGGCTGTCGGCCGCCGAAGCCCGCCGGGCGTTGTCGGCGGGCGCGTGCCTTGGTCTGCCAGCGCATCGCGCGTCGGGTCGTCGCCGCCACCGGGGGCGACTCGGCCGCAGGTCCAGCCTCGAGGCCAGGCCGGCGCATCCACCGCAACGTTTTCCGAGGAGCTTTCAATGAAGACCACACTCACCGCGTTGGCCGCCGCCGCGGCGTTCGTCACCGCCTCAACCGCCTTTGCCCAGAACACCACGACCCCGGCCGGTGCGGCGTCGGGTGTCGGCAGCCCGACCATCGGCACGAACCTGACCACCCCGGAGAAGAAGGCCGAAGGCGTTGCCAAGAAGGACGCGACGATGGCCGGCGACAAGACCCGCCTGGAAGTGAAGAGCAACGCCGCCACCGGCACCGAGAAGATGGGCGCCGGCCAGACCGGCCCGGCCGGCAAGCCGCAAAACGCGGGCGGCGCGGCGATGGCGCCGACCGGCAGCGGCATGCCGCAGAAGGTCACGTCGCCGGGCGCTGCGGCGTCCGGCGTCGGCAGCCCGACGATCGGCACCAACCTGACCGCGCCCGAGAAAAAGGCCGAAGGCGTGATGCCGAAGGCGTCGGACCCGGTGCGTCGCTGACCCGGTCGCGGCGCGCCGCGCCGCTGCGAAACGCAAGGCAGGCCTCGCGGCCTGCCTTTTTCTTTTCTCTCCGGACGTGCGCCGGCGGCCGCACCCCGGCGGTCGGCGGCTCAGCCGCCGGCCGCGGCAATGCGGCCGTGCGCGAAGTGCTCGCGCATGCATTGCGCCGCTGCCGCCGCATCACGCGCTTCGATCGCGCGCATCAACGCGCGGTGCTCGGCCAGCGATTCGTCGATCCGCCCTTCGCGCAGCAGCGAGTGGTGGCGGTTGAGCTTCATCACCTTGCGCAGGTCGACGACGATCTGCCGCCGCCAGCGGTTGCCGGCGAGGTCGAGCAACGCCAGATGGAACGCCTCGTTGGCGGCGAAGAACGCGGCGCGCTGGCGCACGGTCTTCTCGAGCCGCGCATGCAGCGCACGCAGCCGTTCGAGGTCGTCGTCGGACGCGCGCTGCGCGGCGTCGGCGGCGGCGTCGGCTTCGAGCAGCTCGAGCAGCCGGTAGACCTGCAGCACGTCGTCGCGCGACATCTCGGTGACGTAGGCGCCGCGGCGCAGCCGCATCGTCACCAGGCCTTCGACGGCGAGCACCTTCAGCGCCTCGCGCAGCGGCGTGCGGCTGATGCCGAGCTCGGCGGCAAGCCGCGTCTCGTCGATCCACGCGCCGGGCTCGAGGTGGCGCGCATAAATCCGCTCGCGCAGCCGGTCGGCGACGTCGACGTAGAGCGCGCGGCGTTCGGGCAGCGCGGTGGCGGGGAGGGTGGTGACCAAGTCGTGCACAGGAGCCGCGGCAGTCCGACCCGTCGGCAGTAATTCATAATTATGCGGAATCACGGGCTCGGCATCGCGGGCCGAGCGCGGCCAACCTGGGGGATGAAGCCGGCGACGCGATACGGCTTGCCGCATCGGTCGTCGCGCGCCGCCTGCTCCGAAGCGATCGACCGCCGACCCTTCCTTTCCGTTCGGCGACGTCCGAACCCACCCGACCATGCACGACATCATCGAACAGCTCGAACGCAAGCGCGCCGCGGCGCGGCTCGGCGGCGGGCAGAAACGGATCGACGCGCAGCACGCCAAAGGCAAGCTCAGCGCGCGCGAACGGCTCGAGCTGCTGCTCGACGAAGGCACGTTCGAGGAATGGGACATGTTCGTCGAGCACCGCTGCGCCGACTTCGGCATGCTCGACCACACCGTGCCGGGCGACGGCGTTGTCACCGGCTACGGCATGATCAGCGGCCGGCTGGTGTTCGTCTTCAGCCAGGACTTCACGGTCTTCGGCGGCGCATTGGGCGAGGCCCACGCGGAGAAGATCTGCAAGATCATGGACCAGGCGCTGAAGGTCGGCGCGCCCGTGATCGGCCTCAACGACAGCGGCGGCGCGCGCATCCAGGAAGGCGTGGCGTCGCTCGGCGGCTACGCCGAGGTGTTCCAGCGCAACGTGCTGGCCAGCGGCGTGATCCCGCAGATCAGCCTCGTGATGGGGCCGTGCGCCGGCGGCGCGGTGTACTCGCCGGCGATGACCGACTTCATCTTCATGGTCAAGGACAGCAGCTACATGTTCGTGACCGGTCCCGACGTCGTGCGCACCGTCACCCACGAGGAAATCACCGCCGAGGCGCTCGGCGGCGCCGTGGCGCACACGACGCGAAGCGGTGTCGCCGATCAGGCGTTCGAGAACGACGTCGAAGCGATCCTGATGACGCGGCGGCTGTTCAACTACCTGCCGCTGAACAACCGCGAGAAGCCGCCGACGCGCTTCAGCGGCGACCCGGCCGACCGCATCGACCTGTCGCTCGACACGCTGGTGCCCGACAACCCGAACCAGCCCTACGACATCAAGGAGCTGATCTACAAGGTCGTCGACGACGGCGACTTCTTCGAGCTGCAGCGCGAACACGCGCAGAACATCGTCGTCGGCTTCGGCCGCATGGACGGCCAGCCGGTGGGCATCGTCGCCAACAACCCGCTGGTGCTCGCCGGCTGCCTCGACATCAAGAGCAGCATCAAGGCCGCGCGCTTCGTGCGCTTCTGCGATGCGTTCAACATTCCGGTAGTGACGTTCGTCGACGTGCCCGGCTTCATGCCCGGCACCGCGCAGGAGTACGGCGGCATCATCAAGCACGGCGCCAAGCTGCTGTACGCCTACGCCGAGTGCACCGTGCCGAAGGTGACGGTGATCACGCGCAAGGCCTACGGCGGCGCCTACGACGTGATGAGCTCCAAGCACCTGCGCGGCGACGTCAACTTCGCGTGGCCCAACGCCGAGATCGCGGTGATGGGCGCGAAGGGTGCGGTCGAGATCATCTTCCGCGAAGACAAGAACGACCCGGCGAAGATCGCCGCGCGCGAGGCCGACTACAAGGCGCGCTTCGCCAACCCGTTCCGCGCCGGCGGCCGCGGCTTCATCGACGACGTGATCCAGCCGCACGAGACGCGCAAGCGCATCTGCCGCAGCCTGGCGATGCTCGCCGACAAGAAGCTCGACAACCCGTGGCGCAAGCACGGAAACATCCCGCTGTAAGCGCCCGCCCGGACCAACCCATGTTCCGCAAAATCCTGATCGCCAACCGCGGCGAGATTGCGTGTCGCGTCGTCAAGACGGCGAAGAAGATGGGCATCGCGACGGTCGCGGTTCATTCCGACGCCGACCGCGACGCGCTGCACGTCGAGCTTGCCGACGAGGCGGTGGCGATCGGCCCGGCGCCGAGCCGTGACAGCTATCTCGCGGTCGACAAGATCATCGCCGCGTGCCGTTCGACCGGTGCGCAGGCGGTGCATCCGGGCTACGGCTTCCTGAGCGAGAACGCCGAGTTCGCGCGCCGCGTCGAAGACGAAGGTTTCGTCTTCATCGGACCGAAACACGCGTCGATCGCCGCGATGGGCGACAAGATCGCCTCCAAGCGCCTGGCCAAGGCCGCCGGCGTCAGCACGATCCCTGGTCACGACGGCGAGATCGGATCGGCCGACCACGCGGTGCAGGTCGCGCGCGACATCGGCTATCCGGTGATGATCAAGGCCAGCGCCGGCGGCGGCGGCAAGGGGCTGCGCGTCGCCCACGACGACGCGCAGGTGCGCGACGGCTACGCGTCGTGCCGCAGCGAGGCGCGCGCGAGCTTCGGCGACGACCGCGTGTTCGTCGAGAAGTTCGTCGAGCAACCGCGCCACGTCGAGATCCAGGTGCTGGGCGACGCCCACGGCCACGTCGTCTACCTGCACGAGCGCGAGTGCTCGATCCAGCGCCGCCACCAGAAGGTCATCGAGGAAGCGCCGTCGCCGTTCATCAGCTACGCGACGCGCCGGGCGATGGGCGAGCAGGCGGTGGCGCTGGCGCGCGCCGTCGACTACCAGAGCGCGGGCACCGTCGAGTTCGTCGTCGGCCGCGACCAGCGGTTCTACTTCCTCGAGATGAACACGCGGCTGCAGGTCGAGCACCCGGTGACCGAGTGCATCACCGGCGTCGACCTCGTCGAGCAGATGATCCGTGTGGCCGCCGGCGAGCCGTTGACGCTGACGCAGGACGCGATCACTCGTCGCGGCTGGGCGATCGAGTGCCGGATCAATGCCGAAGACCCGTTCCGCGGCTTTCTGCCGTCGACCGGACGGCTCGTGCGCTACCTGCCGCCGCCGGCGACGCTGCACGCCGCCGCGCCGCCGCAGCCGCAGGGCGACAAGGTCGGCGGCGTTCGCGTCGACACCGGGGTCTACGAAGGCGGCGAGATCTCGATGCACTACGACTCGATGATCGCCAAGCTGATCGTCCACGGCGCCGACCGCGCCGACGCGATCGCGCGGATGCGCGAAGCGTTGAACGGCTTCGTGATCCGCGGCGTCGCGAGCAACATCCCGTTCCAGTCGGCGCTGCTCGCGCACCCCGAGTTCGTCGCCGGCGACTTCGACACCGGGTTCATCGCGCGTCACTACGCCGCCGGCTTTCGCGCCGAAGACGTGCCGCACGCCGACCCCGACCTGCTGGTCGCGCTGGCCGCGGCGGCGTACCGCCGCTATCTCGACCGCGCCGCCGGCATCAGCGGCCAGCTCGCCGGCCATGGCGTCGTCATCGGCAACGACTTCGTCGCCGTCGTCCGCGGCGAGCACGGCGCGCAGACTCACGTGGCGGTGCGCATCGATGTCGATGGCGAGACGACGACGGTCACGATCGCCGACCGCGTCTACGCGATCGCCAGCGACTGGCGCTTCGGCGGCATCCGCGCCCAGGGCACCTGCAACGGCCGGCCGTTCACCGCGCAGCTCGAACGCCACGGGCTGTGGCTGCGCGTCGAGCACGACGGCCGCCGCGTCGAAACGCAGCTGATGCGCGCGCGCGCTGCCGAACTGCTGCGCAAGATGCCGTTCAAGCCGCCGCCGGACATGAGCAAGTTCCTGCTGTCGCCGATGCCGGGGCTGCTCGTCGACGTGCTCGTCGCGCCGGGCCAGCCGGTGCAGGCCGGACAGCGGCTGGCGGTCGTCGAAGCGATGAAGATGGAAAACGTGCTGACCGCGGCGCACGATGCCACGGTCGCCGAACTGCTGGTCGACAAGGGAACGAGCGTCGCGGTCGACCAGCCGATCCTGAGCTTTGCCTGACGCGCGGCGCTGATGCCTAACGAAGACGACGACAAGAGGAGACACGACATGAACGACGTATCGGCGCGGCCGTTCCGCGTCCTCGGATTGCAGCAGGTCGCAATCGGCGGCGAAAGCAAGGAGCGGCTGCGACGGCTGTGGGTCGACATCTTCGGCCTCGGCGTCAAGGGCAGCTTCCGTAGCGAACGCGAGAACGTCGACGAGGACATCTGCGCGCTCGGCCACGGCGCCGCCGAGGTCGAGGTCGACCTGATGCAACCGATCGACGCCGCGAAGAAGCCCGCGGTCCACGTCACGCCGCTGAACCACATCGGCCTGTGGGTCGACGACCTGCCGAAGGCGGTCGAGTGGATGACCGCGCAGGGGGTGCGTTTCGCCCCTGGCGGCATCCGCAAGGGCGCCGCCGGCCACGACATCTGCTTCGTTCACCCGCGCGCGAGCGACGATTTCCCGCTCGGCGGCGAAGGCGTGCTGATCGAGCTCGTGCAGGCGCCGCCGGAAGTCGTCGCGGCGCAGCGCTGAAGCGCAGCGCCGGGCACCGCGCCGGCGGCTCGGCGCGGCCGCGGCGCTCAGCGCCGCAGCGCGAGCTTGAAGGCGATCATCGCGCGCAGCTTGTTCGGCAGCACCGGCTTGATCAGCAGGTGATAGTCGTGGGTCACCGCCTCGTCCTCGTGGCCGACGAGGCTGCTGCCGGTGACGACGATCGCCGGCAGCCGCCGGTCGGGCCAGCGCTCGCGCAGCGCGACCAACGCATCGACGCCGGTGCACCCTTCGGGCAGGCGGTAGTCGACGATCGCCAAGTCGGGCGCCCGCGCGGTCGGCGCCGACAGCCATGCGCGCAGCGCCGAAACGGTCTCGAACGCGGCGACTGTCGCGCCCCATGCCTGCAGCAGCACGACGAGGCCGTCGCGCACCGCGGCCTCGTCTTCGATGACGACGATGGCGCGGCCTTCGAGCGTCAGCCCGAGCGCTTTCGACGCGACGGTGTCGACGTCGCCGTCGGTAGTGCGCGCGAGCCGGCCTTGCGGCACCTCGAGCGAGAACAACGTGCCGTGGCCGACGCGCGAGCGCACGTCGATCGGCGCGCCGAGCAGCGCCGCAAGGCGCTTGACGATCGCGAGCCCCAGCCCCAGGCCCTTGCGGTGGTGCGCCTGCAGCGGCCGGTGCGCCTGACCCTGGAAGAACTCGTCCCAGATCCGCGGCAAGTTGGCCGGCGCGATGCCGACGCCGCTGTCCCACACCTGCACGAGCAGCACCGCGGTGTCGCCGCGCCGGCGCGTACGGCACGTGACCAGCACGCCGCCGTCGTCGGTGTAGCGGATCGCGTTGCTGACGAGGTTGCGCAGCACCCGTTCGAGCAGCACCGGGTCGGCCTCGGCGACGCAGTCGCCGCCGCGGAACTTCAGCATCAGCCCTTTTTCGAACGCCGCCGGCTCGAAGTGCAGCCGCAGCCGCGCAAACAGCTCGCGCATCCGCACCGGCTGCGGCTTGACGTCGACGCCGCCGGAGTCGATGCGCGTGATGTCGAGCAGTTCGCCGAACAGACCTTCGAGCGCGTCGACCGATTCGTTGATGCTGTTGACCAGCGGCGCGACCTCGGGGTCGTGGCTGCGCTCGCGCAATGCCTCGGCGAACAGTCCCATCGCGTGCAGCGGCTGGCGCAGGTCGTGGCTGGCGGCGGCGAAGAACTGCG
>CBDUBX010000048.1:0-12978 GCA_965365495.1 uncultured Burkholderiales bacterium | reverse complement strand
GCTCGACGACCTGCTCGACGTCGGCCTTGCGCTCGCGCAGGTAGGCGTCGTCCATATCGTCGAACTGCCGCGCCAGCACTTCGAGCTGCGCCGACAGCGCCCACTCGGCGTTGTAGTGACGATCGGCGACCCAGCCGCCGGCGGCTTCCACCAGCGCGTCGTCGTGCAGCAGCATCAGGTGGACGTCGAGCAGCGCGCCGAGCTCGGGCGGCGCGTCCTTCGTCAACTCGCGCTTCAGCCCTTCGATCTCGTGCGCCACCGCCGCGCGCGCGTCGCGCAGCCGCTGCACCTCGGCCGCGGCTCGTTCGGGCGCCACGAAGTAGTGCGCGACGTCGACCCGGCTGGACGCCACCAGCACCGCGCGTCCGATCGCGACGCCGCGCGACACCGGCAGGCCGTAGATCTGGATGCTCACCGCTGCGCGCCACCGCTCGCCGCTGCTCCGTGCGACACGTCGTCGCGGCGGGGTCGGCGCAGCCGGTCCGCGGCGCTCATTCGCCCTCGCCGAAGCCGCTTTCGATCAGCCCGCGCAGCGCGGCCATCGCGTCGTGCTCGTCGCTGCCGTCGATCTCGATCTCGATCTCGCTGCCCTTGCCGGCGGCCAGCATCATCACCCCCATGATGCTCTTGGCGTTGACGCGGCGCGCGTTGCGCGACAGGTGAATGTCGCTTGCGAACGCGCCGGCGAGCTTGGTCAGCTTGGCCGACGCGCGGGCATGCAGCCCGAGCTTATTGCTGATGCTGATGCTCGATTTGATCATCGGCGGGCGACGAGCGGATCGGGCGCGGCTGGCGGCGCGACACCGCCACCTGCATCACGCCTTGCGACGCGCCGGCGACGGCGCGCGCGACGAGGTCGTCGAGCGCCGCGTCGGCATAGCACAGCGCGCGCCAAAGCATCGGCACGTTGACGCCGGCGACGACGCGCTCGCGCACGCCGTCGGCAGCGGCGAGCGCGGCGTTGCACGGAGTCGCGCCGAACACGTCGGTGACGATCAGCACTTCGTGCGGCGCCTGCGCCGCCAGCGCGACGCGGATGCGGGCCGCGGTCGCCTCGGCATCGGCACCGGCGTCGACGTCCAGCGCCGACAGCCGCGCGCTGCAGTCCGGGTAGACGTGGCGCGCCACGGCCTGCAGCGCGGTGGCCAACGGCGCGTGGGCGACAAGGAGGATGCGGGCCATGGCGTCGGCGGATTATCGACGCGCCGCCGGCGACGCGGCGCAGCGCACGCAGCGCGGCGCCGGATCGCGCCGACGCCGGCGCCTCGCGTCAGCGCGCGACGTGCAGGCTGCCGAAGAACGCGTCGACGGCGTCGGCATCGATGCGTTCGCCGACGACGCTGGCTTCGACGGCGTGCGTGCCGTGCGCGAAGACGAGGCGGTGCCAATGCAAGCGGCGGCCATCGGGTGCGGTGCCCGACCATTGCAGCCGAACGGCGCCAGCCGGCGCCGCGCCGCGCACGGCGGCCGGCGGCGGCGGTTCGGCGCGGACGTCGCGCAGCGCGTTCGCCGGCGCGGCGCGCAGGTCGCGCAACGCCGGCGCGAGCCGCGCGGCATCGCCGACGTCGGCCCACGACAGTGCCCAAGTCGCACCTGCCGCCGAGCACGCCGACAGCGTCAGCACGACATCGCGACCGCCGAGCGGCAGCGACCGCGTCTGGGTCTGGACGCGGCATGGAAACCACGTCGCCACGCCACTGCCGTCGGGCCGAACTTCGCGCCAGTCGAGCGCCGGCGTGCAGGCGGCGGCCGCGACCGCGACGGCGGCCAACGCCACGGTCGGCATGGATCGTTGCGCGCGAGGACGCGGGCACTTCATCGGCCGATTATCGAAACCGCTGCCGCAGAATCGCACGCGATGCGACACCCCGACACCGCGGACGAGACCGCGCTGCCGCCGCCGGCGGCGCTGGCCGGCGTGCGCGTGCTCGACCTGTCGCGCGTGCTCGCCGGGCCGTGGTGCACGCAGACGCTGGCCGACCTCGGCGCCGAAGTGATCAAGGTCGAACGGCCCGCGGGGCCCGACCACCCCGGCGGCGACGACACGCGCGGTTGGGGGCCGCCCTTCATCGGCGGTCGCGCCGCCGACGACCGCGACGGCAGCAAACTCGCCGACGCCGACCGCGGAGACGGCGATCGCGGCGGCGATGCGCGCAGCGGCGCCCACGACCGCGACACCACGGACAGCGACCGCCGCTGCCGCGACGCCGCCTACTTCGTGGCCGCCAACCGCAACAAGCGCTCGATCACGATCGACCTGGCGCGGCCAGAGGGCCGCGACCTGGTGCGGCGCCTGGCCGAACGCGCCGACGTCTTCGTCGAGAACTTCAAGGTCGGCGACATGGCGCGCCACGGTCTCGATGCGGCGACGCTGTGCGCGCAGTTCCCGCGGCTCGTCTACTGCTCGATCACCGGCTTCGGCCAGACCGGCCCTTACCGCGACCGCGCCGGCTACGACTACGCGATCCAGGGCCTGGGCGGCCTTATGAGCGTGACCGGCGAGCGCGACGACCGGCCCGGCGGCGGGCCGCAGAAGGTCGGCGTCGCCGTGGCCGACCTGTTCGCCGGCATGTACGCGACGGTCGCGATCCTCGCCGCGCTTCGCCACCGCGACGCCACCGGCCAGGGCCAGGTCGTCGACCTCGCGCTGCTCGATGCGCAGGTGGCGATGCTCGCCAACGTCGGCGCCAACTACCTCGCGACCCGCCTGCCGCCGCAACGCTTCGGCAACGCGCACCCGAACATCGTGCCGTATCAGGTGTTCGCCGCCGAAGACGGGCACCTGATCGTCGCCGTCGGCAACGACGCGCAGTTCCGCCGCTTCTGCGCCGTGGCCGGCTTCGCCGACCTCGCCGACGACCCGCGTTTCGCGCGCAACGCCGACCGCGTGCGCCACCGCGACGCGCTCGTGCCGCTGCTCGCCGACGTGCTGCGCCAACGGTCGCGCAACGCGTGGCTCGACGCGCTGGAAGCGGCCAAGGTGCCGTGCGGCCCGATCAACGACCTCGACGACGTGTACGCCGACCCGCAGGTGCGCCACCGCGGCCTGGTGCAGACGGTGCGCCACGCGCACAACGACGCGCTCGCGCTGGTCGCCAGCCCGATGCGACTGTCGGCGACGCCGCCACGCGTGACGCGCGCGCCGCCGCTGCTCGGCGAGCACACCGACGAGGTGCTGGCCGAGATCGGCGTCGACGCCGCCGAGCGCGCCCGTCTGCGCGCCGCCGGGGTGGTCTGACGATGATCGGCCGTCTCGACGGCGTGCTCGCCGAGAAGTCGCCGCCGCTCGTGCTGCTCGACGTGCACGGCGTTGGCTACGAGGTGCAGGTGCCGATGAGCACGTTCTACGGCCTGCCGGCGATCGGCGAGCGGGTACGGCTGCTGACCCAGCTCGTCGTGCGCGAGGATGCGCAGCTGCTGTTCGGCTTCGCGTCGTCGGCCGAGCGCGCGACGTTCCGCGAGCTCGTCAAGGTCGCCGGCGTCGGCCCGCGCACGGCGCTGGCGATCCTGTCGGGGTTGAGCGTGGACGAGCTGGCGCAGGCGGTGATTCGGCAGGACGGCGCGCGCCTCGTCAAGGTGCCGGGCATCGGCAAGAAGACCGCCGAGCGGCTGCTGCTCGAGCTCAAAGGGCGCGTCGGCGCCGAGCTCGCTCCGTCCGGCGTTGCCGCGGCAACGGCGAGCGACGCCCAGGCCGACATCGCGCAGGCGCTGCAGGCGCTCGGCTACAGCGAGCGCGAGGCGCTCGCCGCGGTGAAGGCGCTGCCTGCCGACGTCGCCGTCGCCGACGGCATCCGGCAAGCGCTGAAGTCGCTGAACCGCTGAGCCGCGCCGAGGTCAGCGCTTCGCGTCGCCGGCGGTCGACGCCGGCGCGGCGTGCGCGTCGTGGGCGTGCCCGCCGTGGCCGCCGTGCGCGCCGCTCGCCGGCCGCGCGCCGTGCGCGCCGTGCGCGCCGTGCGCGCCGTGCGCGCCGCCGGCTCCGCCAGCATGCGCCAGCGGCTTGACCGGCACCGCGACGTCGAAGCGCTCGCGCCGGCCGTCGCGGCCTTCGACCGTCAGCGTCATCGGCACCGTGTCGCCGGCGGCCAGCGGCCGCTTCAGATCGATCAGCATCAGATGCAGCCCGCCCGGCTTGAGCGCCACGGTCGACCCCGCCGGCAGCGCCACTCCCTGCGGCAGCGCGCGCATCCGCATCACGTTGCCGTCCATCGCCATTTCGTGGATCTCGACGGTGCCGGCCAGCGGCGAGCTCGCGGCGACGAGCCGGCCGCCTTGCGCCGAGTGGATGCGCGCGAACATCCCGGTGGCGGTCTGCGGCGCGACGGTGCCGCGGACCCACGCGTCGGTGATCGTCGTCTGCGCGGCGGCGGTCAGCGGCAGCACCGCCACGGCGGCGAGGGTGGCGAGGGCGGCAATTCGCGGTGTCGGGTGCATGGTTCGTCGACAGTGGAAAGACGCCGGCCGACGGTGCCGCAACGGCGTGACGCGGGTCGCGCGGTGATACGGGCCGAGCGGCGCATGCGCGGTCGACCGCGGCGCGACTGTAGCCGAGCGCTCGCGATAATCGGCCGCGATGGCGATCCAGACCGACGACTTCGACGGCGGCCACGCGGCGTCGCGGCGCGTCGTCGCGGCGGCGCCGGCGTCGCCGGCCGAGGAAGCCGTCGAGCGCGCGTTGCGGCCGAAGGGCCTCGTCGATTACGTCGGGCAGGCCAAGGCGCGCGAGCAGCTCGAGGTCTTCATCGGCGCGGCGCGGTCGCGCGCCGACGCGCTCGACCACCTGCTGCTGTACGGCCCCCCGGGGCTCGGCAAGACGACGCTCGCGCACATCGTCGCGCACGAGCTCGGCGTGAACCTGCGCCAGACGTCGGGACCGGTGCTGGAGAAGGCGAAGGACCTGGCGGCGATCCTGACCAATCTCGAACGCCACGACGTGCTGTTCATCGACGAGATCCACCGGCTGAGCCCGGTCGTCGAGGAGATCCTGTACCCGGCGCTCGAGGATTACCGCATCGACATCATGATCGGCGACGGGCCGTCGGCACGCAGCATCCAGCTCGAGCTGCAGCCGTTCACGCTGATCGGCGCGACGACCCGCGCCGGCATGCTGACCAATCCCCTGCGCGACCGCTTCGGCATCGTCGCGCGACTGGAGTTCTACAGCGCCGACGAGCTCGCGCGGATCGTCGCGCGGTCGGCCGGGCTCCTCGACGTGCCGATCGACGGCGACGGCGCGGTCGAGATCGCGCGCCGCTCGCGCGGCACGCCGCGCATCGCCAACCGGCTGCTGCGCCGCGTTCGCGACTACGCGCAGGTCAAGGGCGACGGCCGCGTCGACGCGCGCGTCGCCGACCGCGCGCTGGCGATGCTCGACGTCGACCCGCTCGGGCTCGACGTGATGGACCGCAAACTGCTGGACGCGGTGATCCACCGCTTCGACGGCGGCCCGGTCGGCCTGGACAACGTCGCCGCGGCGATCGGCGAGGAGCCGGGGACGATCGAGGACGTGATCGAGCCGTTCCTGATCCAGCAGGGCTATCTGCAGCGCACGCCGCGCGGCCGCGTTGCCACCGCCGCGGCGTGGCGCCACCTCGGTCTGGCGCCGCCGCCGCGGCCGCAGGACGGGTTGTTCGACGGCTGACGCGGCGGCCGACGACCGCCGTGCGGCGTCAGCGCACGTCGGCCGGCGGCGGCTCGTGTCCGGCGTCGGCTTCGAGGTGCGCAGCGTCGTTCCAGCCGACCAGCGTGAAGCCTTGCGGCGTCCACAGCAGCCGGTTGACCGTCGCGTTGGCGACCTGCCACGCGCGCGGCGCGTGCAGCGGAGCGCCGGTCGCGGCGCGGTACAGGCAGTCGAGCACGCCGCCGTGGGCGACGAGCGCGATCGTGCCGCCGCGGTGGCGCGCGGCCAGCGCCAGTGCGGTGGCGACGCAGCGCTGCGCGAAGTCGCGCAACGTTTCGCCGCCCGCGGGGCCGAAGTCGGCATCGCGCCGTCGCCAACGCGCCGCGTCGTCGGGCCAGCGCGCGTCGATCTCGTCGAAGCTCAGCCCTTCGAAGCCGCCGAACGCGCGTTCGCGCAGCCCGGCGTCGCGTTGCACCGCCAGGCCGCGGCGTCGGGCCAGCGGCTCGGCGGTCTGCAGCGCGCGCTGCAGGTCGCTGCTGTAGACGGCGTCGATCGTCTCGTGCTGCAGCGCGTCGGCCAATCGCTCGGCCTGCCAGCGGCCGGTATCGTTCAGCGGCAGGTCGAGGTGGCCCTGGATCCGCTGCTCGGCGTTGTAAGCGGTCTGACCGTGGCGCAGCACGAAGACCGTCGCCGCGTCGTCGAGCGGCGCGGACGCTGCCTCGCCGGTCAAGTCGGCGCGGCGTCGAGCAGACGCTGGTTCAGCGTGTAGGTGCCGCTGAAGGTCGCCTCGGCGAGCACCTGCCCGGCGAGACACGCGCGCACCTGGTGGCCGTCGAACACGCCTTCGAGCGGCAGCCGCGGCACCGCCACCGCGTACAGCGTGAACACGTAGTGATGGACGAGCGAGTCGTTGAACGGCGGAAACGGCCCGTCGTAGCCGAAATACCGGCCGGCCATCTCGGCGTCGCCGGCGAACCAGCCGGTGTAGTCGTTCAGCCCGTGGCGCGCCGGTGCGTTCTTCCCGACGATCTCCGGCCCCGGCTTGCCGCGGGCGACGAAGCCGCGGCTGAACTCGCCTTCGGCGATCGTCGCCGGCGTCGGCGGCAGGTCGACGAGCACCCAGTGGAAGAAGTCGACGCGAGGCAGGTCGGCCGGCACCTCGCGGTCGGTGCGGTTGACGTCGTCGCCGCGGCTCGGCACGTCGAAATCGTGGCAGATCAGCACCAGCGAGCGCGTGCCCTCGGGCATCTCGCTCCACGCGAGGTGCGGATTGACGTTGTCGCTGAACGTCGCACCGCCCCGGCCGTCGGGCCGGCCGGCGGCGTAGCGCTGCGGGATGCGGTCGCCGTTGGTCCAGCTATCGCTAAAGAGTTTCATCGCGGCGATCGGCCCTTCCTGCGATCGTGTCGACTCAAACGCCCCAGACCACCGGCTCGCCGGCGCCGGCGGCGCGGCGCAGCATCTCGATCAGCGGCCACAACCGGCGGCGCAGCGCGACGACCGGCTCGCCGGCGGCATCGCGCTCGTCGCCGCCGGGGTCGCCGGCGGGCGGCGCGGCCCTTGTCGCTTCCTGTGCGGCGATCGCCGCTTCGAGCGCTGCGACCGCGCGGTCGATGTCGGCGGCTTCGATGATCCCCTTGGCCGCCGGCTCACGGCCGATCAGCCGCAGCACTTCGTCGCCGTGCGGGCCGAGCATGATCAGGTCGGCGGTCGCCGCGCTTTTAAAACGGTAGATCACGACGCGATTGTGCGGCACGCCGTGCCGCGGGTCCGCGTTCAGCGCACGAGTCGCATCCGTGGCGGCCGCGGTGCGGCCGGCGCCGGCGGCGGCTGCGGCGCGCCGGCAATCCTCTGCTCGAAGCTCGGCGTGTCGAGCGCCGGCGCAAACAGCCAGCCCTGGTACTCACTGCAGCCTTCGACCTGCAGGAAGCGGCGCTGCGCGTCGGTCTCGACGCCTTCGGCGATCACGCGCAGGCCCAGCGCGCGGGCCATCTGCAGGATCGCGCGGACGATCGCCGCGTCGCCGTCGTCGTCGGGCAGCCCGGCGACGAAGCTGCGGTCGATCTTGAGCTTGCCGATCGGAAAGCGCTTCAGGTAGGCCAGGCTCGAATAGCCGGTGCCGAAGTCGTCGATCGACAACCGCACGCCGATCCGCGCCAGCGCCTGCAGCCGGTGCAGCGCTTCGTCGGCGTCGTGCACGAGGATCGATTCGGTCAGCTCGAGCTCGAGCAGTGCCGGCGGCAGACCGCTGACCGCGAGCACGCTGGCGACGCGGTCGACGAAGTGCGCCTGCTGGAACTGCAACGCCGAGACGTTGACCGCCACCGGCAACGCTTGGCCGCGTTCGTGCCATTGCGCCGCCTGGCGCACCGCTTGGCTCAGCACCCAATCGCCGAGCGGCACGATGAAGCCGCTGTCTTCGGCGACCGGGATGAAGCGCGCCGGCGCCACATCACCGAGTTCGGGGTCGTGCCAGCGCAGCAACGCCTCGGCGCCGACGACGCGGCCGTCGTCGAGCGCGACCTGCGGCTGGTAGTGCAGGCGGAAGCGCCCGGCGACGAGCGCCTGGCGCATCGCGTGGTCGATGCGGATCTGGCCGCCGCGGTCGACCTCGGCGCGCAGCTGGTGAAAGCGAAAACCCGCGCGGCCGCCGGCCTTGGCCGCGCGCATCGCCGCCTCGGCGCGGCGCACGAGCTCGTCGGCGGTCCAGCCGTGCGACGGCGCGAGCGCCACGCCGATGCTGCAGGTCAGCGTGAACGGCACGCCGTCGACGTTGCACGGCCTTGCGACGACGTTGAGCACGCGGCGCGCCGCCGCTTCGGCGGCGGCGGCGTCGGCCGCGGCGACGAGCAACGCGAACTGGTCGCCGGCCAGTCGCGCCAGCGTGTCGCCGTGGCGCATGCCGGCCTGGATGCGGCGCGCAACGTCGACGAGCACGTGATCGCCGACGGCCTCGCCGAGGCTGTCGTTGATGTGGCGGAAGCGGTCGAGGTCGACGACGAGCAGCGCGAAGCCGCTGCCGCCGTCGCGCACCGCGTCGGCGGCGGCGTCGATGCGCGCGGCCAGGCCGCGGCGATTCGCGAGCCCGGTCAGCGCGTCGCTCGCTGCGGTTGCCGCGTCGCCGGCCTCGGCGGTCGCCGCGCGCTCGCCGAGGTCGCGGAACGACCAGACGCGGCCGTGCGGCCGGCCGACGCGCAGCAGCGGCCGGCTGACGCGCTCGACGAGCGGACCGTCGTGCAGCTCGAGGCGGTCGACCGCGGTGACGAGCGTCGCCTGCGCCAACGCCTCGAGCCGCGCGTCGTAGGCGCGCGGATCGTCGACCGCATCGCGCATGCGCGCGACGATCGCGGCGTCGTCGCGTCGGCGCAGCAGCTCGGCCGGCAGCTGCCACAACTCGGCGAAGCGACGGTTGAAAGCCACGATGCGGCCGTCGGCATCGGTGACGAGCAGGCCGTCGGCGGTGGCTTCCAGCATCGCCCGCAGGTCGGCGAGCTGCGTCTCGCGGTCGTCGTCGATCCGCCGCTCGGCGGCTTTCTCGGCCAGCAGCACGAGGACGTGCGACGGCGCGCCGCCATCGCCGCGCGGCAGCGGCCGGATGGCGCGCCAGGCGTGGGCGACGCGGTCGCCCGGCAGCGCGACGACGACGTCGGACTCGATGCGGTCGACGCGGCCGGCGGCAGCGGCCGACCAGTAGGCCAGGTCCTCGGGCGATGCGACGAGGCTCTCGGCGGCGCGCCCGGCGAGCAGTGCCGCCGGCACGCCGAAGGTCGCCGCCGCCTGCGAGTTGGCGGCGACGACGACGGCGCGGGCGAGCTCGACGACCCACGCCGCGTGCGGCAGCGCTTCGAGCAGCGCCTCGTCGACCGGCGCCGTGGCGGCGGCGGACGAAGGCCGCGGCAGCGGCAGCGTCACGGCGGCGTCTCCTCGTCGGGCGCGGCGTCCAGCGGTTCGAAGTAGTAGCTCACGCGCGGTCGCGGGTCCAGGTAGTCGAGCGCCGCCGCCGGCAGCTTGCCTGGCGTCAGGCTGCGGAGGATGCCGAGGTCCGGATGCTCTTCGAGGTCGACGACCAGCGCGTCGCTGCGCGGCACGCCCGCATCGTGCACCAGCACGCGCGGCTTCAGCGGCCGCGTGGCGTTGCAGCCGACGACCATCGCGTAGCGGTCGTCGCTGAGCTGCACCAGCGACCCCACCGGATAGACCCCCATCAGGCGGATGAACGCGTGCAGCAACGCGGCGTCGAGGCGGTGGCGGCCTTGTGCGTACAGCGTCGAGATCGCCTCGTGCGGCGTCAGCGCCAGCGCCCGCGTCTGCGGGTTGCAGAGGTTGTCGTAGCGGTTGACGATCGCGACGACGCGCGCCGCGACGGCAATGCGCTCGCCGACGAGGCGCAGCGGAAAGCCGCTGCCGTCGACGTTCTCGTGGTGCTGCGCGATCACCGTCACCGCGGCCGCCGGCAGGCCGATGCGCTGGCCGGTGGCGACGCCGCGGGCGACGTGGTCGCGATAGGCGGCGATCTGCACCGCGTTGAATCCGGGCTCGACGTGGCGCCAGCGGTCGGGCACATCGAGCTTGCCGATGTCGTGCATCAGCGCGCCGGCGCCGAGTGCGACCAGCTCGGCGCCTTCCAGGCCGAGCTGGCGGCCGACGAGCAGGGACACGACCGCGGTGTTCAGCGCGTGCGACGCCGCGCGGTCGCCGACCGCGGCGACGACGCGCAGGCCGACGTCGCGGCAGTCGGCCATCTTGTCGACGATCGCCTGCGCGAGCTGCAGCGTCAGCCGGCCGGCTTCGCGCGGCCGCGCGGTGACGGTGCTGCTCGCTTCGCGCCAGACGCGCGACGCCTCGGCGTGCTGGCGCTCGCACTGCCGCGTCGCCGCGGTCTGGCGCGCGAGCGCCGCGCGGCGCGCCTGCACGGCGGGGTCGGCAGCAGCGCTCTCGGGCGCGGCCGGCGCCGCGGCGGCGTCCGCCGGCGGTTCGCCGGCATCGCTTTGCACCGGGTCCCAGCGCACCCGCGCCAGGCCGAGGCTCTTCAGCGTTGCGATCTGCTCGGGGCTCGAAACGCGAAAGCTCGACAGCGGAAACGGATGCGACAGCCAGCCGCCGTCCAGGTGGATGTGCATCCCCAGGCGCAGGTCTTCGACGGCGATGGTGGTCGACATTTCGTCACGCGAATCGGCAGGCCGCGGCGGCGAGCGACCCGCCTGACGCCAGCGCCATCTCCGGGTTTTCGTCCGGGACGCGGCCCGACTTGAGCAGGGTCGCCGCCGCTCCTTAGACTCCGGACCGTTGCTCCGCCGCCGAGGACCGCCCGTGATCGTCGAAATCGCCGACTTCCGCATCGCCGCCGGGCGCCAGGCCGACTTCGAGACCGCCATCCACGACGGTCTCGCGACGATCGTCTCGAAGAGCCCCGGCTACCTTGGCGCGACGCTGCACCGCGGCATCGAGAACCCCGAACGCTACGTGCTGCAGATCCGCTGGACGCGGCTCGAAGACCACACCGTGACCTTCCGCCAGGGAGACGCGTTCACCGCGTGGCGCGCGCTCGTCGGGCCGTACTTCGCCGCGCCGCCGCTGGTCGAGCATTTCGACGCGGTCGACGACGTCGGCGCAGCGTGACGCCCGCACGTCGACGCCGGCGAGTGGGCCGCACGGTGTCTCCCGCCCCCCGCCGACGGCCGCAACGCACTCGCCGATGCTCGGTTCGCTGAAAGACTTCCTCGACACGCTGCTCGCCGGCCCGGCCGCCGGCGGCACCGATGCCGGCGACGGCGAGCGCCGGCTGCGCCTGGCCACCGCGGTGCTGCTCGTCGAGGTGATGCGCGCCGACGGCCGCGACGACGCGGCGCAGCGCCGCGCGGTGCTCGCCACGCTGACGCAGCGGTTCGCGCTGTCCGCCGACGACAGCGAAGCGCTGCTCGCGCTGGCCGTCGACACGTCGCGCGGCGCCAACGACTTCCACGCGTTCACGTCGACGCTCAACGAGCGGCTCGACCACGCGCAGAAGGTGCACATCGTCGAGGCGATGTGGGACGTGGCGCTGGCCGACGGCGCGCTCGCCGCCGACGAACGCCACATCGTCTGGCGCGTCGCCGACCTGCTGCACGTGCCGCACGCCGCGTACATCAACGCCAAGCTGCGCGCGCAGGCGCGCGCCGGATAGCCCCGCCGCGCGCCGCCGCCGACTCAGCGCGCCGCCGGCCGCGCCGCGCCGAGGCCGATCGGCGCCGGCGCGCCTTCGACGATGCGGCGGAACAGCGGCTCGTACTCGGCGCTCGCGGCGTGGCCGGTCAGCGGGTCGCGGTTCGCGGCGAAGGCCGCGTCGACTTCGGCCCAATCGGCGGCGGTGAGGTGCGCGCGCGCCGCCGGCAGCACCTCCTGCTCCTCGACGCGCATGTGGTCGAGGTAGAAGCCGACATAGCGCTCGACCGCCTGCTCGAACACCGCGCGCCGCGACTCGCCGACGAGCTCGAACGCCAGCAGTGCGTGCTGCAGGTCGCGGATCGCGCGCTCGCCGCCGGCGTGCTCGCGGTCCAGCCGGTCGAGCACCGGCGCGATCTCGGGTGCGCGCGCGCGCAGCTTCGGAAACAGCACGTTGCTTTCCTGGCGGTGGTGCAGCCGCTCGGGAAACTCGTCGACGTAGAACAGCATCGCGCGCAGCACGTCGAAGTCGGGCGGCCGCGCGTCGCGCCGCGCTTGCGCGAGCAGCAGCGACACCGACCGCAGCACCGCCGCGAGCGCCTGGTGCTCGGCGTCGATGATCCGCAGCGCGGCCGGTCGCATGGCGGCAGGATGTCAGCCGGGTCGCGGCGCCTGCTTGACGCATGTCAACCGCCGCCGGCCGCCGCGCGGGGCGCACCGGCGCCGGCGCGCCGCCGCCGGACAGCGCCTTCCTAGAATCGACGCGTCGTCGACCGCGCGCCCCAGCCGGCGCCTCGCTCCATGCCGTCCGCCGCCTTTCGCTCGCCCGACGACCGCCCGGTCGCCACCACGTTGATGGCCAACGCGATCCGCGCGCTGGCGATGGACGCGGTGCAGCACGCGAACTCGGGCCACCCCGGCGCGCCGATGGGCATGGCCGAGATGGCGGTCGCGCTGTGGGGCGCGCATCTGAAGCACAACCCGGGAGACCCGCACTGGCCCGACCGCGACCGCTTCGTGCTGAGCAACGGCCACGCGTCGATGCTGCTGTACGCGCTGCTGCACCTCACCGGCTACGACCTGCCGGCCAGCGAACTGCGGCGCTTCCGCCAGCTGCACAGCAAGACCCCCGGCCACCCCGAGGTCGACGTCACCCCGGGCGTCGAGACGACCACCGGCCCGCTCGGCCAGGGGCTGGCCAACGCGGTCGGCATGGCGCT
>CBDUBX010000047.1:0-13069 GCA_965365495.1 uncultured Burkholderiales bacterium | reverse complement strand
TCGCGGCCGATGCCGGGGATCGAGAAGAAGACCTCGATCAGGAAGCTGCCGACGAAGATGCCCGGCAGCTGCAGACCGATGTTCGCGAGGATCGGGATCAGCGCGTTGCGCAGCACGTGGCGGAACAGCACGACGCGCTCGGTCATGCCCTTGGCGCGCGCGGTGCGCACGTAGTCCTGGCCGAGCTCGTCGAGGAAGAAGCTGCGGTACAGCCGCGTCTGCGGCGCGAGGCCCACCGCCACCGCCAGCAGCACCGGCAGCGGCGCGTAGCGCAGCAGGTTGGTCGCGGTGCTGTCGCTCCACCCCTGCACCGGAAACCAGCCGAGCTGGAACGCGAACACGTACTGGCCGACGATCACGTAGACCAGAAAGCTGATCGACAGCGCGACGGTGGTCACGACCATGATCGCGCGGTCCGTCAGGCTGCCGCGGCGCACCGCGACCCACATCGCGATCGGCAGCGCCAGCAGCACGTCGAGCACGAGGATCGGGATCATCACCGTCAGCGTCGCCGGCAGCCGGCTCGCGAACAGCGATGCGACCGGCTCGTTGGTCGCCCAGCTGCGTCCCCAGTCGAAGGTCACGATCTGCTCGACGAAGCGACCGAGCTGCACCCACACCGGCCGGTCGAGCCCGAGCTGGGTGCGGATCGCGGCGATCTGCTCGGGCGTGGCGTTCAGCCCGGCGAGCACTTCGGCCGGATCGCCGCCGAAGGCCTTGAACAGGAAGAACACCAGCAGCACGACGCCGGCGAGCGTCGGCACCATCTGCCACAGGCGGCGCACGAGGTACGCGGTCATCGGCGCCGAGTGTAGGGGCGCATCGCGCGGCGCGGCCGCGCGGCGGCGGCGGTCCTAGACTCGGCGGCGTGCGCGCCGCTGCGGCCGCGCCACCGTCCGAACGACCCGCACGATCACGAGGGACCGCCGCCGATGCGCCTGACCCGCCGCCTGTCCACCGCCTGCCGCGCCGGGCTCGCGGCGTTGCTCGCCGTGGCGTGCCTCGCCTCGTCGGCGCAGACCGCGCCCGCCGCCGCGCCGAAGAAGATCCTGCGCTACGCGTTTCCGATCGCCGAGACCAACTTCGACCCGGCGCAGATCAGCGACCTGTATTCGCGCACCGTCGCCGCGTCGCTGTTCGATGCGCCGCTCGAGTTCGCGTTCCTCGAACGCCCGGTGCGGATGCGCACCAACACCGCGGCCGAAATGCCCGAGGTCTCGGCCGACTACCGGACGTTCACGTTCCGCATCAAGCCCGGGATCCGCTTCGCCGACGACCCGGCGTTCGGCGGCAAACCGCGCGAGCTCGTCGCCGCCGACTACGTCTATTCGATCAAGCGCCACTACGACCCGCGCTGGAAGAGCCCGAACCTCTACCTCCTCGAGAACGCCAAGATCCTCGGCCTGTCCGAGCTGCGCACGCGGTTGATCGAGGCCGGCAAGCCGTTCGACTACGACGCGCCGGTCGAGGGATTGCGCACCCTCGACCGCTACACGTTCCAGATCCGCCTCGGCGTGCCGACGCCGCGCTTTCTCTACAACTTCACCGATGGCTCGTTCGTCGGCGCGGTCGCGCGCGAGGTCGTCGAGGCGTACGGCGACCGCGTCGGCGAGCACCCGGTCGGCACCGGCGCGTTCGTCGTCGCGCAGTGGAAGCGCAGCTCGCGCATCGTGCTGGCGCGCAACCCGAACTACCGCCGCGTCGCCTACGACGAAACGCTGCCCGCCGGCCGGCCGGCGGCGCTCGGCGAGCAGGTGCGCGCGCTGCAGGGCAAGACGCTGCCGCTGCTCGACGAAGTGCACATCTCGATCATCGAGGAGCAGCAGCCGCGCTGGCTCAGCTTCCTCAACGAGGAGCAGGACCTGATCGAGAACGTGCCGGCCGAGTTCACGACCATCGCCTTCCCGAACAACGTCCTCGCGCCGCACCTGGAAAAGCGCGGCATCACGATGGTGCGCTACCCGCGGGCCGATGTCGCGGTGAGCTACTTCGCGATGGAGAACCCGATCGTCGGCGGCAACTCGCCGGCGCAGGTCGCGCTGCGTCGGGCGATCGGCCTCGGCGTCGACATCGAGCGCGAGATCGCGATCCTCCGCCGCGGCCAGGCGATCCCGGCGCAAGGGCCGATCGGCCCCGAGACCTGGGGCTACGACCCGACGTTCAAGAGCACGATGAGCGAGTACGACCCGGCGCGAGCGAAGGCGCTGCTCGACCTGTACGGCTTTGTCGACCGCAACGGCGACGGCTTCCGCGAGCGTCCCGACGGCAGCCCGCTGACGCTCGTCTACAGCTCGCAGCCCGACCAGCAGAGCCGCCAGTTCACCGAGCTGTGGCAGAAGAACATGCAGGCGATCGGCATCCGCATCGAGTTCCAGACCGCGAAATGGCCGGAGAACCTGAAGGCCAGCCGCGCCGGCAAGCTGATGATGTGGGGCGTCGGCTGGACCGCCGGGCAGCCCGACGGCGACACCTTCCTCGCGCTCGGCTACGGGCCGAACAAGGGCGGCGCCAACCACGCCCGCTTTTCGTTACCCGAATTCGACGCGCTGTACGAGCGTCAGCGCGCGTTGCCCGACGGCCCTGAACGCCAGGCCGCGATGGACGCGGCGAAGAAGCTGATGATCGCCTACATGCCGTACAAGATCCACGTCCACCGGATCTTCACCGACCTCGCGCAGCCGTGGGTCGTCGGCTACGACCGCAACATCTTCGTGCGCGAGTTCTTCAAATACGTCGACGTCGACACGGCGGCGCTCGCGCGGCGACGCGGCGCGGCGCAGTAAACGGCTGGCCGCCGTACGACGGGCACCGGAGCTCTGTTGCCCGAGCCGCGCATCACCGATCGTCTCTCGGAACAAGACGATGGCCGCGGTGGCTTGATGCGTCGTGGCCCGAGCCGCGCCGCGTTGTTGCAACCTCGCCGAGGTGCGTCCTGCCGTCAGGCGATACCGGTCCGGATCGCCGCGAGACCTTTCCGAGCGTTTGAGCTCGGGTCAGCGGGTCGGACCACTAGCCAGGCTTGTCGAATACACCCTGGATGAACACCGTGCGCCCGGCGTCGGTATTGCGCGCGGAGTGAGTCATCTTGACGGCTGCCTGTTCTCCCAGCACGAGATGCATTCCAAGCGGAGGAAGGGCGCTGGAGCCGCTCGCACCCGACGCTTGCGCCTTCGCCTGTTGTGCCTTGCGCGCCGCCACGATGTCGGCGGTGACGTCGCGCCAGATGCGCTCCAGCAGACCTGCACCGCGGATCAACCCGCGGAGGGATTCCGCATCGGCCAGATGGCTCTGGTCGGGGCGGCTCGCCCATGGGACCGGAAACTCGATCGGCTCGCCGTTCCCCGCGCAGATTTCCTGGCAGACGAACAGCCCGCCCGGCCTGAGTACCCGGGCGATTCCGGAATACAGGCGGCGCTTGTCCCGGATGTTCATCTGCATTTGCATCGTCCACACCACGTCGAAGCTGGACGCGGCGAACGGAAGCTCCAGGGCGTCACCCGCCTGAAACCGGGTGCGATCGGACAACCTCGTCATCCGGGAAAGGGCGTTGGCCACCTCGCAGAATTCAGGCGAGAGATCGATGCCTGTCACGTCGCAACCCAAGGCTGCAGCGAGGTAACGCGCCGGGCCGCCCAACCCGCTGCCAACGTCGAGCACTCGCGATCCTGGCGGAATTTTTGCGAGCTCCACCAATGCGCGCGTGGCCGAACGCCCCGCGGAGTGAAACTCGTCGGCCGGCGCGAGGTCTTCGTGCGTGGCCGAGTCGAGGTCCTTGCCGAGAGCTTGCAACCCCGCCACGATTCGCGGCAGAAGTCCGCCCGGCTCGTAATGACGAAGCATTTCGTCGCGCGACCCGCCTATGGACGCAAATCGTCCGCGGATTTCGGGAGCCGTCAAGCGCGGCGGCGCAGGAGGCGCGTTGTAGCTCGTGCTCGAGCGGCAGGCGTTTGCGCGGGCGGATGAAGCGATTCGACGAGATCGTCGTCGGCGCTAAATTCGACGCTCGTGCGGCTCGTGCATGCCCAGGATGACCGAGGTTGCTGGCGGCCGGTTTTCAGCGCCGCGCCTCCGAGGCCTTAGGCTGCGCTCGCGTCGCGGAAGGCGCGGAGTACCGAATTGATTCGGGTTTGGTAGCCAGGACCCTGGGCCTTGAACCACTCGATGACGTCCTGATCGATCCGCAGCGAGATGAGTTCCTTCGACGCGACCGGCTTTAGGCCGCGCCGAACAATGGCTCGCACGACGCGCGTCGGCTCAAACTCTGGATGATCTACATTGGGCTTGGCCTTCTCGTCAGACAGGAGGCGCGACCAGTCAGTTCTGGATTTCATGGAAGTACCACTTCGCTTCGCGGCTGGTTGCTTTGCGGAAGGAGATGATGCGGATTTCATCCTCGGACTCCGTGTGTGCGATGGAGACAGGCGCTCCAGCAAGGAGGCCCAGCGTGACGAACCTCTGTTCACCGTACTCGAAGCGTGTGTCCTCGTATGTGAAGGTCAGCCCGCCGAAGACGAGATGGGCGTCCACAAAGTCGAGGCCATGCTCGCGAAGGTTGATTGCTCGCTTACGCTCGGACCATGTGAACTCCATGAGCCGAGAGTGTAGCTACACAGAGAAGCTACGGCAAGCACTGTGCTGATTGTGCAGCCTTTAGGCGTCAGTGCTTGAGCGCATGTCATTGCGATACACCTTCATCGAATGCCAAGACATACCCTTTAAAGCGATGATCGAGAGAACAAAGCCCAGAAGCACCGCAGCCAGTCCAAGCCATGGCAACGCGTTAGCAGAGTCCGTAAGCAGCCAGACACTCACTGCGTATGCGACCAGCGGCGGCAGTGTGAATACCGAGAGTAAAGCAATTCGAGTCGAAGCATAATATGCGGGAACACTTTGGAAATGCTGCGTGTTTTTGAGATGCGCAGTGTTTCGCGATACCGTGTGGTGTAGAGGCTGCCTAACCAAAGCAGCAGAAGTGGCGCGAGCACGACTTGAAGTCCCTTGGCAAGCGTAGTGGTTTCTACGCTCAGTGCGTTGCCTAGTATGTCGATCTTGGTTGCGCTCGGAACCTGTACTCCAGAAAACTCCAGTGGACGGCGACGAAGCTCGGCCGCGTCGGCACGCAGCCGCGCGATGATTGCTTCAGGTGCCGCGCGAGCGCGCTGGTTAATCTCTGCCTCGATGTTTGTGTAGCACTCCGAGGAGCGGAGTTCAATCGCCGTGTAGGTAAGTTCAAGCCTGTATCTCAATCCCCAATACGATTCCTTCGTGACTGGTTGAGCGAGCAACCAGTGGGGCTCAAGAGTGACTCGCCGCGCATTCAAAGCATCCGCGTACTGCTCGTAGCAGCGTGCAAGACCTTGCGGGCCTTCCGCCGTTGCGGCGTAGGCCACCAACAGCGCAAAGAGTGCAAGAGCGGAGATTGGCGCGGAAGCGAACAGCAACCGCTCATAGCGTCGACCCAGTTCGATTTCTAACATGCACGATTTGCCCTTCTGACGCCTAAACGTGGAATTGCACATCAGCAACGCTTGCTGGTCGTCGATTGTGCGACTGCCCGACTCGACTCAGGGTGGTTGCCTTTCGCAAAGGCCTCCGCCGAAGTCCCTCGTTGCAATAGGCGACCTAAAGCGGCGCGAATGACCATGCGATGTCAAGGCAGCGCCGATGCCGCGGTGAAGACGCGACCGCGGCTCGCAGTCTCGCCTTCGACCTCCGCTGCGCCCCGGCGCAGCGTCCGTCTAGCTAAACCCCCGCCAACGCGACGATCCGCGCCGTCGGCAGCGCGCCGCTCGTGCGGCCGGTCTCCTGCCCGCGGTACAGCCGTACCAGCGTTGGAATGCTGCGGATCGCGTAGCGCGCGGCAAGCTGCGGGTTGGCGTCGCTGTCGACCTTGGCCAGCAGCGCGCGGCCGGCGAGCTGCTGCGCCGCCTGCGCGAACGCCGGCGCCATCTGCCGGCACGGGCCGCACCACGCGGCCCAGAAGTCGACGACGAGCGGCTTGGCGGTCGCCGCGCGCACCGCGTCGAACGTGCGCTCGTCGAGCTCGATCACCTGGCCGGCGAGCAGCGGCCGGTGGCAGCGGCCGCAGTCGGGCGCGTCGTCGATGCGCGCCGCCGGGACGCGGTTGGTCGCGCCGCACTGCGTGCAAGCGATGTGGAGGCGAAGGTCGTCCATGGCGCGATGTGGGTGCTGACGCGGCGCGCTTCAAGGCACCGGCCGAGCGTACGCGGCGTGCCGCCGGTGGGCACGGCCGATGCCCTATCCTCCGCCGCCGTGGACAACGCCCCCGCCCCGACCGCCGCCGTTGACGCCGCCGACGCGTGCTGCCTGTGCGCGCTGCGCAGCCGGCGGATGTTTACGCGCTACGTTGCCGCCGGCGCGGCGACGCTCGCGCTGCCGTCGCTGGCGCAGGACGCCGGCGTGCGCGGCGACGTCGGCAACAACTCGCGCTGGACCCAGCTCGTGCCGGCCGAGCAGATCGAAGCCGCCGCTGCGCAGCAGTACCAGCAGATGATGCGTCAGGCGGCGCAGCAGCGCGCGCTGGCGCCGCGCGACCATCCGCAGGGGGTGCGGTTGCGGGCGATCGCCGAGCGCATCGTTCCCGAAGCGCCGGCGTGGAACGAGCGCGCGCGCCGCTGGAACTGGGAAGTCAACCTGCTCGGCAGCGCCGAGCTCAATGCGTTCTGCATGCCGGGCGGCAAGATCGCCTTCTTCTACGGCATCTTGCAGAAGCTGCAGCTCGAAGACGACGAGGTCGCAGCGATCATGGGCCACGAGGTCGCCCACGCGCTGCGCGAGCACGCGCGCGAGCGGATGGGCAAGACCGCGGCGACGCGCATCGGCGCCGGGCTGCTGTCGGCGATGTTCGGCCTCGGCGCTGCCGGCGACACGCTGCTGAACATGGGTGGCCAGCTGCTGACGCTGCGCTTTTCGCGCCAGGACGAATCCGAGGCCGACGTCGTCGGCATGGACCTCGCCGCACGCGCCGGCTACGACCCCGCGGCCGGCGTGTCGCTGTGGCGCAAGATGCTGTCGGCCAACCGCGGCGCGCCGCCGCAGTGGATGTCGAGCCACCCGGCGGGCGACACGCGGATCCGCGACATCCAGGCGCAGCTGCCGAAGGTGCGGCCGCTGTTCGAACGCGCCGACCGACCCGACCGCGAATTTGGTCCGCCGCCACCGGCGCGGCGCTGACGCGCGGCAGCTGGCTGCTGCTGCGGCGCCGTGAAGCGCGTCGAGGACATCGCCGCCGACCCGGCGTTTCGCCGCCTATCGTCGCTCGGCGACGCGATCGTCGTCGACTTGCGCTACGCGGGCCGCGACAACTTCGCCGGGCGCAGCCTGTACGGCCGCCTCGACTGCGGCTGGCTGCGCGCCGAAGCGGCCGACGGCCTCGTTGCGGCCGCGGCGTGGCTGCGGCGCCACCGCCCCGGCCATCGCGTGTTGGTGCTCGACGCGCTGCGCCCGCAGCGCGTGCAGGAGGCGATCTGGGTCGACGTCGCCGGCACGCCGATGCAGGAATACTTCGCCCACCCCGAGCGCGGGTCGATCCACAGCTGGGGGATGGCGGTCGACGCGACGCTCGTCGACGACGCCGGGAACGAGGTCGACATGGGGAGCGGTTTCGACGAGATGACGAAGGCGTCGCACCCGGCGCTGCACGCCGCGCTGCTGGCCAGCGGGCGGCTCACGCCGGCGCAGGTCGAGCACCGCGACTGGCTGCGCCGCGCGTTCGAGCACGGCGGCTACAGCGGCATCGCCAACGAGTGGTGGCACTTCGACCACGGCGACCGCGACGCGGTGCGGCGCACGCTGCCGCGGGTGTGGTGATCGGGGCTGACGACGTGACGACGACGCGGCGCGTATGGCTGCGCAACGCGCTCGGTGCCGTGGGCGGCGGCGCGGTCGGCGCGACGGCAGGCGCCGCAACGCCCGCCACCCCGGCGTCGGCGCACGGCGGCGGCGCGCATCCCGCGGCCGGTGCGTCGCCGCCGGCTGCCGCGCGCTGCGCGACGGCGCCGCGGCGGCCGGTCGTTCGTCCGCCGCGGTTGAAGCCCGGCGACACGATCGCGTTGATCAACCCGTCGGGCGCGGTCTTCGAGCGCGAGCCGTACGACGTCGCCACCGAGACGCTGCGCGCGCTCGGCTTCGCGGTGCGCGAGGCGCCGCACCTGCGCCACCGCCGCGGCCACTTCGCCGGCGCCGACGCCGACCGCGCCGCAGACATCAACGCGCTGTTCGCCGACCCGACGGTGCACGGCCTGCTCGCGCTGGCCGGCGGGTCGGGCGGGCACCGCGTGCTGCCGCGGCTCGACTGGGCGACGATCGCGCGCCGGCCGAAGTTCTTCGGCGGCTTCTCCGACCTCACGTCGCTCGTCAACGCGGTGCACGCGCACACCGGGCTGGTCACGTTCCATTGCCCGCTCGGCGTGTCGCAGTGGAACGCGTTCAGCGTCGAGCAGTTCCGCACGGTCGTCGTCGACGCCGCCGCGCCGACGCTGCGCAACGCGCCCGAGACCGACGACGCGGTCGTGCCGAAGGCCGGCCGCACGCGGACGATCCGCGGCGGTCGCGCGCGCGGCCCGCTCGTCGGCGGCAACCTCGCGGTGTTCGCCTCCCTCGCCGGCTCGGGACACTGGCCGGCGCTCGATGGCGCGATCCTGTTCCTCGAAGAGGTCAACGAGTACATCTACCGCTGCGACCGCATGCTCGGCACGCTGGCGCTGGCCGGGGCGTTCGACCGCCTTGCCGGTGTCGTCGTCGGCGCGTTCACGCGCTGCGAACCCGGCGACGGTTACGGCACGCTGACGCTCGACGAGGTCTTCGACGACTGGTTCCTGCCGCTGGACGTGCCGGTGTACCGCGGCGCGAGCTTCGGTCACGTCGCGAAGAAGTGGACGCTGCCGATCGGCATCGACGCCGAGATCGACGCCGACGCCGGCACGCTGCGGCTGCTGCAGCCGGCGGTGGTCTAGAAGCTCGACCCGGGCTGGCGCAGGAACTCGATCTCTTCGGCGGTCGACTCGCGGCCGACGATCGCGTTGCGGTGCGGAAAGCGGCCGAAGCGGTCGATCACCCGCTGGTGCTTCACCGCCCAGTCGACGGCGTCGGCGAGTGCCGGCGCTTCGTCGGCCAGCGCGGTGAACAGCGCGACCGCGCGGCGCTGCGCGGCGGCGTCTTCGGCGTGCTCGAAAGGCAGGTAGACGAACCAGCGTTCCAGCGGCGCCAAGTGCCGGTCGCGGCCGGTGTCGACGAGGTCGCGCGCCGCGGCGAGCGCGCGCGCATCGCCGGCGAACGCACGCGGCGTGCCGCGGTGCGCGTTGCGCGTGAACTGGTCGAGGACGACGATGCGCGCCAGCGCGGCGCGGTCGGACCGCGCGTGCCAGTCGTCGATCGCGCCGCCGATCGCCGCGTCGATCGTTGCGCCGAAACGCCTCGCGATTGCCGCGTCGAAGGCGTCGTCCTTCGCGAACCACTCGCGTCGCAGCGCAGCGGGCGGCGGGTCGCCGAACCAGAAGTCGAGCACCGCCTGCGGGTCGGCCACCGCGGCCGGCGCCGCGTCGCCGGCGACCGTCACGCCAGCAGGTCTTGCGTCTCGGGGTGGCGGCGCATGTAGGCGGCCACGTAGCTGCAGCTCGGCCGCACCTTCAGCTCTTCGTCGCGCGCCCACGCGAGCGTGGCGGCGACGAGCTGCGCGGCGATGCCGCGGCCCTGCAGTGCCGGCGGCACCTCGGTGTGGTGCAGCACGAGCACGTCGCCGCGGCGCGCGTATTCGCACAGCGCGAGCTGGCCGTCGGGGCGGGCTTCGAAGCGCTGCTGCGCGGCGTTGTGGGTGACGGGCGTGTCCATCGGCCGATTCTGCCGCGGGCGGCGTCGCGGCGTCTTCTTGCCCGCGTCGCCGACGGCGGCGGCGCGCGACTCAGCCGGTGGTCACCGACGCGGCGCGCCAGCGCAGCAGCGTGTCGCGCAGCTTGTCGGCGTCGATCGGCTTGGTGAGGAAGTCGTTCATCCCGGCGGCGAGCGCCTGCTCACGCTCGCTGACCAGCGCCGCCGCGGTCAACGCGATGATCGGCAGCGTGCGCCCGTGCGGCGACGCGCGCAGCGCTCGCGTCGCCTCGTGGCCGCTCATCGTCGGCATCTGCACGTCCATCAGCACCGCGTCGAACGGCCGGCCGTCGACCGCCGCGTCGCGCACCGCGGCGATCGCGTCGCGGCCGTTGGTCGCCTGCGCGACGACAACGCCCCAGCGCTCGAGCATCGCCACCGCGATCATCATGTTGACCGGGTTGTCCTCGACCATCAGCACGCGCGCGCCGTCGAGGGTCTGCGCCGGCGATGGCGACGGGCCTGCCGCCACCGGCGCGAACAGCGGCGTGACGACCGACGCGGCCGGTGCCGGCGGCAGCGGCAGCTCGGCCCAGAACGTGCTGCCGACGCCCGGTGTGCTCGCCAGGCCGACCTCGCCGTCCATCAGTGTCGCGAGTTCGCGGCAGATCGACAGCCCCAGGCCGGTGCCGCCGTAGCGCCGCGTCGTCGACTCGTCGGCCTGCGTGAACGGCGCGAACAGCCGCGACCGCGTCGCTTCGTCGATGCCCGGCCCGGTATCGGCGACCTCGAAGCGCACGCGCTGCGCCGCGACGCCGACGCCGCGCCGCGCGACGACGCGGACCTGGCCGTGCTGCGTGAACTTCAGCGCGTTGTTGAGGAAGTTGCTGACGATCTGGCGCACGCGCAGCGGGTCGCCGGCGACGACGCCGCCGACCGCCGGGTCGATGTCGAAGTGCAGCGCCAGCCCGCGCGCCGACGCCAGCGTCGCGTAGGTGCGCTGCAGCGCACGCAGCAGCGCGCCGACGTCGAACGCGGTGGCCTCGATCTGCAGCTTGCCGGCCTCGATCTTCGACAGGTCGAGGATGTCCGAGATCACGCCGGCCAGCGCCTGCGCGCTGTCGACGATCTGGTCGAGGTACTGGCGGCGGCGGTCGTCGTCGATGTCCGGCATTCGCGCCAGGTTGGCCAGGCCGATCATGCCGTTCAGCGGCGTGCGCAGCTCGTGGCTGGTGTTGGCGAGGAAAGCGCTCTTGGCGCGGCTCGCGGCCTCGGCGTCGTCGCGCGCGCGCGCAAGCTGGCGCTCGAACTGCAGCCGCTCGGTCACGTCCTCGACGATCCACGCGGTGCCGCCGAGGTCGGGTCGCGCCGGGTCGATCGCGCTGGCGCGCACCCGCGCGGTGAAGGTGCCGCCGTCGCGCTTCTTCGCCGGCGCGTGGAACTCGACCGATTCGCCGCGCGCCAGCCGCGACGCGATTTCGCGGCCGACCGCGGCGAGCACGTCGTCGCCCGGCCAGACGACGCCGGCGGGCTGGCCGACGATCGCGCCGGCGGGCCAGCCGTGGATGCTCTCAAAGTGCGGGTTGGCGAGGACGAAGCGCCGGTCGCGCGTGACTGCGATGCCGATCGACGCGTGCGCGAGGATCGCCTCGCGCTCGAGTCGCACGCGCTCGTTGTCGGTGACGTCGCGCGCGTTGATCACCATGTATTCGCGGCGGTCCATCACGAACAGCGCCGCCGAGACGAGCAGCGACACGCGCCTGCCGTTGCGCGTGACGAACGGCAGCGGCACGTCGGCGACCGAGCCCTGGGCCTTGAGCTTGGCGGTGAATTCCTGCCGCGCGGCGTCGCCCCAGATGCCGAGCTCGATCGACGTGCGGCCGATCGCCTCGGCGCTGCTCCAGCCGGTGACGCGCTCGAAGCTGCGGTTGACCATCGCGTAGCGGCCGCTCGCGACGTCGGTCAGCGTGATCAGGTCGGGGCTCGTCGCGACGAGGTGCGCGAGCATCGACTCCGACCGCCGCACCGCTTCCTCGGCGGCGAGGCGCTCGCTGTCGTCGACGTAGATCGCGAGCATCGCGTCGCCGCCTTCGGCGGGCACGCGCACCGCGGTGGCACGCACCGAGACGATGCGGTCGTGGACGCGCAGGCGGAAGTCGGTGACCGGCAGCGCGCTGCCGAGCGGCGCCGCGTGCAGCAGGTCCATGCGGCGCGACGCGCGCTCGCGGTCGTCGTCGCTGTCGTAGGTGGCGAGCAGGTCGCTGCCGCGCATCTCGTCGAGCGACGCGTGGC
Organism: uncultured Burkholderiales bacterium; assembly: GCA_965365495.1. GTDB lineage: Bacteria > Pseudomonadota > Gammaproteobacteria > Burkholderiales > Burkholderiaceae_C > Rubrivivax. The sequence continues at coordinate 952 of CBDUBX010000047.1, read as the reverse complement.
CAAACATCGCCACCGCGGCCGGGTTGGCGTCGATGACGATGCCGTCGCGGTGCAGCACCAGCGGCGTCGGGATGCTCGTGAACAGGTCGTGGTAGCGCGTCTCGGTGGCTTCGAGCGCGATCCGCGCGGCGACGCGGTCGGTGACGTCGCGCGACACTCCCCAGTAGCCGATGAAGACGCCGCGCGCGTCGTGCCGCGGCTCGCCGCTGGCCAGGTAGTGGCGCGTGCCGTCCTGGCCGGTCCACGCGAACGGCTGGTCGCGGAACGGCTGGCGCGCGTCGAGCTCGGCGAGAAAGGCGTCGAGCGCGTCGGCGTCGTAGTGCAACTGCGGCAGCTCCCACGGCACCGAGCCGATGCCGACCTGCGGCGCCACCGCGCGCAGCTCGTCGCCTTCGTGGCGCGCCAGCGCAACCAGCCGGTAGCGGTGGTCGAGTTCCCAGTAGACGTCGGCGGCCAGGTTCAACAAGCTGGCGAAGCGGCGCTCGCGCAGCCGCGACGCGGCCAGCGCGTCGGCGACGGCGCGGGCGATGAACGACCCGGCGGCCGTGCCGGCGGTCAGCGCGACGAGGTTGACGCCGAGCCGCATCCACAACACGCCGAGCGGCGCGGCGTCGGCCCACGCCGCGGCCACGGTCAGGCCGATCAGCGCCAGCGCCGCCAGCGATGCGAACGCCGCCCCGGCGCGCCAGCCGGTCGTCGCGCCGAGCATGCACGCCATCAGCCCGAGCAGCGGCAGCGCCGGCGACGCCAGCCCCGGGCCCATTACCGCGGCGGCGGCGACGACGGTGGCGGCGAGCAGCGTCAGCACCGCGGCGAGCGCCGCGCCCAGGCGCGCCGCCGGCGCCTGCGTGGCCGCCGCGGCGATCGCCGACAGCAGCAGCAGGATCGCCGCGAAGGGGCCGCCGGCCGGCGGCGGCGGCGTCAGCGCGAGCAGCAGCGCCGCGCCTGCGGC
>CBDUBX010000046.1:0-13215 GCA_965365495.1 uncultured Burkholderiales bacterium | reverse complement strand
CCCGCGTAGGCCGTCTCGGTCGACGCCTCGGCGTCGGCGAGCGGCCAGCCGCCGGTCCAGGCGTCTTCGTGGATCGACAACGAGTGGGTCGCGTCGCCCGCCGAGAGTTCGTCCGCGGCGGCGGCTGCGCGCTCGGCGACCGCCGACCACGGCGCCGCGGCGGGCGGCGCGATCGGCCGCGCGAGCCTGGCTCGCAGCCAGCGTTCGACCGGCCGCCGCGACGCCGGGAACGCGGCCAGCGGCGGCCGCGTCGCCAGTGCGTGCGCACGCCACTGCGCCAGCGCGTCGCGCAGCCCCGGCAGCGCGGCGGCGAGCGCGGCGTCGGCGGCCTCGCCTTCGACGACGAGGTAGACGCCGCGTGCCGGCGCGCCCGGCGGCGGCAGCGCGGCCCCCGCCGCGCGTCGCGCCACCGCGCGTGCCGCCTGCTGCAGCGCCATCGCTCGGTACCACCGCAGCGCGAGCGCCGGGTCGTCGATGCCCGGTAGCCGCGCCGGCAGCCACACCGTCCGTCCCGCGGCCGACGGCACCGCCACCGTCGGCCGCGGCCGTTGGTCGCGGCGCAGCAGCCGTTGCAGCGTCGACGCCGGCGCGGGCGGCGCCGCGGCGCGCAGCCGCCAGCGCTGGCCATGGCAGGCGGCGAGCAGCCATTGCAGCCGCTCGGCGACGTCGGCGAGGCCCGCTGCGGTCGGCGGCGGCGGCGGGCGGCGGCGGCGCCACCACCGCTGCGCGGCGACGGTCGCGTGGCGCGCCGCGTCGACGACGACGTCTTCGGCTTCGGACACGAGCGCAGCGGCGGCGGGGCGGCAGCGGGACGCCGGCGACGGACCCGACGCCTAGACGAACAGCGCGTCGACGAGGTCGTTCATCGCGTCGGCGAGCACCGCGTCGTCGGTCAGCGGCGCGACGAGCGCGGCGCGCGCGGCGTCGCGCAGCCCGACGCCCGAGGCGACGAGCTGCGCCGCGGCGACGAGCAGCCGCGTGCTCGGCACCTCGGCGAGCCCCTGGTCGTGCAGCGCCCGCAGCCGGGTCGCCAGCGTCACCAGCGCCACCGCGTCGGCGCGGGCGACGCCGGTCTCGCGCTCGACGATCCGCGCTTCGACGTCGGGCGCGGGGAAGTCGAACTCGAAGGCGACGAAGCGCTGGCGCGTGCTCGGCTTCAAGTCCTTCAGCAGCCGCTGGTAACCGGGGTTGTACGAGATCACGAGCATGAAGCCAGGGTCGGCGACGAGGGTCTCGCCGGTCTTGTCGATCGGCAGGATGCGCCGGTGGTCGGTCAGCGAATGCAGCACGACGACGGTGTCCTGACGCGCCTCGACGGCTTCGTCGAGGTAGCAGATCGCACCGCTGCGCACCGCGCGCGTCAGCGGCCCGTCCTGCCAGACGGTGCGGTCGTGGTGGATCAGCCAGCGGCCGACGAGGTCGCTCGCCGACAGGTCGTCGTGGCACGCGACGCTGACCAGCGGCCGGCCGAGCCGCCACGCCATGTGTTCGACGAAGCGCGTCTTGCCGCAGCCGGTCGGGCCCTTCAGCATCACCGCCAGGCGTCGCGCATGGCAGCGCTCGAACAGCGCGACCTCGCCGCCGACCGGCAGGTAGAACGGCTCGGCGCGGTCGCCGTCGACGAGCGCCGCGTCGCCGCCGGGCGCGTGGCGCTCGGGGGCGTTCACGTCCGGCTCAGGCGCTGCGCGCGGCGCGCGGCAGCGCCGCCGTCGCCGACGGGATTTCGGCCGCCGCGTCGGTCACCGGTTGAAAGCGCGGCCGCCAGCGGAAGAAGTCCCAGATGAACAGCCCGACGCCGGTGGCGAAGATCGCGCCGGTGGCCAGCAGCATCAGGAAGTGGACCTGGATCTTCAGCTGCGCGTCGAGATAGCCGAGGCCGAGCACGCGTTCGAGATAGACCTGACCGATGCCGGCGGTGGCGAACGACAGCGTCATGCCGAACATCCCGGCGAGCTGCAGCCAGAACGCCCAGTAGCCGGCCGACGTGCCGCGCTCGGGACGGTCGGGCGCCATCGCCGGCAGCGCGTAGACGATCATCGCCATCACGATCATCGCGTAGGCGCCGTAGAACGCCGCGTGGCCGTGCATCGCGGTGATCAGCGTGCCGTGGGTCCACTTGTTGATCGACGGCCAGGTGTGCGCCAGGCCGAGAACGCCGGCGCCGAACAGCGTGAATACCGCGCTGCCGACGGTCCAGTGCAGCGCCAGCGTGTTCGGGTGGGCCAGACCCGAGCGGCGCAGCGCGCCGTAGGCGTAGACCGCCATCGCAACCAGCGCCACCGGTTCGAGCGCGCTGAAGAAGCCGCCGATCGGCAGCCAGTACTGCGGCACGCCGACCCAGTAGTAGTGGTGCGCAGTGCCGAGGATGCCGGCGAAGAACACGAGGCCGACGATCACGTACAGCCACTTCTCCATCACTTCGCGGTCGGCGCCCGACAGGCGGATCAGCAGGTACGCGAGGAAGCCGCCCTGGATCATCATCCACACGCCTTCGACCCACAGGTGGATGGTCCACCAGCGGTAGAAGATCGACACCGTGTAGTTGTCGAACTGCAGCAGCGCCGGCACGAACAGCACCGCCGCGCCGCCGATGCCGAGCAGCAGCACGCCCTCGGTCGTCGTGAAGCGGCCCGACTTGCGGATCGTCATCACGACGTTGTAGAGGAACATCGCCATCACGACGACGATCACGAGCTTGTGCGGCAGCGGCTGCTCGAGCAGCTTGTTGCCGGTGCCCCAGCGGAACAGGTAGCCGATCACCGCGGTCACGCCCATCGCCACCCACAGCCCGAGCTGCCAGTACGCGAGCTTGACGCTGTGCAGCTCGGTGCGCGACTCGTCGGGCACCATCCAGTAGGTCGCGCCCATGAAGCCGGCCAGCACCCAGACGATCAGCAGGTTGGTGTGGATGACCTTGGTCACGTCGAACGGCAGCACGTACAGCAGCGGGTCGGGCCCCAGGTACTTCGTCGCCGACAGCAGCCCGAACACGAGCTGCAGCCCGAACAGCACCATCGCGACCGCGAAGTACCAGTAGGCGACGGATTGGGAGCGATAGCGCATCTCGCGGTGCCTCGTTTTCCGATTACTTCAGCGTCAGCAGATAGGCGACGAGCTGGTCGAGCTGCTCGGCGCTCAGGCTCTCGGCGTAGGTCGTCGGCATGAAGCTGACGCCGTTCGCCGAATACATCGCGCCAGGGACGACGTGCGCGCTCGGCGCGACGATCGCTTCGCGGACGTAGCCGGCGGCGTCGGCGGCGCGGCCCCTGTACGCCGGATCGGCGACACGCTGCGCGGCGCTCGTCGCCATGCCGGCGAGCGACGGCCCGGCCATGTTGACGCCCGGCGCGACCGAGTGGCACGCGGTGCACGACGGGCTCGCCGAGCGGAACAGCGCCTGGCCGAGGGCGATCGGGTCCTTGTCGGCGGCGACCGGCCGCGCGCCCGGCGGCAGCCCGCCGCCGGCCGGCGACGCCTGCTGCGCCGCGGTCTGGTCGGTGCCCGGCAGCGTCGCGCCGGTGACGAGGATCGGCCGCGGTGGCCAGCCCTGGTTGTCGATCTTCGAGATCCAGTCGAGGAACGCGATCAGGTCGGCGATCTCGGTGTCCGACAGGTCCTGCTTGGGCATCAGCCGGCGGTGGCGCTGCTCGTCGTAGAAGCGCGACGGGTCGCGCATGTACGCCGTCAGGTAGGCCTCGCCGCGGTGCTGCGTGATCTTGGTCAGGTCGGGCGCGTAGTACGCCCCTTCGCCGAACAGCGTGTGGCAGTTGATGCAGTTGTACTTGTGCCAGACGTCCTTGCCGGCGATCACCTGCGCGGTCAGGTTCTCAGCGTTCGTCAGGCGGTCGAACTGGCGGTGGCTGTCGAGCGTCAGCCCGAGGAAGACGACGGCGGCGACCGCGGTGCAGGCGATCGCAAAGGTGCGCGACTGTCGCTTGTTCATCGGCGGGCGCTCCTTAGACGCCGATGCCGGACCAATGGATGATCGCGATATAGGCCGAGTACGCCGCCGCCAGCGCCATCAGCGCGAGGATGGCGTGCGACACCCAGCGCAGCGGGCCGTGCCAGCGTTCCGAATCCATCGTCTTCCCTCCATTGGGGGCGGGATTGCAGCGGAAGCCTCTGCACCAGTCCAGTGCAGGGTCTTGTCGCCTCGTGGCGGATCGGCGACGCGCGCGGGGTTGTTCCCTATAGCCAGCGGCGCACGTGCCGGCAGTAGGCCGCGTACGCAGTGCCGAACTTCGCCGCCAGCGCGCGCTCCTCGGGAACGATCTGCAGCCGCTGGATCGCGGCCATGAACGCCGGCACGCCGAGCAGCGCCAGCGGGTGCGCAAGCCACGCCGCCCAGCCGAGCAGCGCCAGCGCCATGCCGAGGTACATCGGGTTGCGCGACCAGCGGTAGACGCCGGTGGTGACGATCGCAGTCGCCTTTTCGGGATGCAGCGGATGGACCGTCGTGCGGTGGCGGTGGAACGACCAGACGCCGGCGGCGGCGATCGCCGCGCCGACGATCGCCAGCGCGATCGCCAGCGCCGCGGCGGTCGGGAAGTGCCAGCCGAGCCCCGGCGTCGCCGCGGCGACGAGCCACATCGCGGCGGCGACCAGCGCGGCGACGACCGGCGGCGGGATCCGCGCTTCGAAGCGGTCGAGCCGGGTCATGGCGCGGGGCGCGCCTCGGCGTGCCACCAGATCCGCGCTTCGCGGCAGCGCCCGCTGGCGGCGTCGAACGTCGCCTGCAGCACGCCGTCGAGCACCATCGTCGGCAGCGGGTCGCCGGGCCGGCGCGCGACGAGGTTCGTCCCCGCCGATCGTGCCCACACCGCGAACAGCTCTTCCGACGCCACGCGGTAGGTCGTGCGCCAGTGGGCGAGCCCGCCGTCGGGCGTCGTCGCCAGGATGCGGTAGTCGACGTGTACGTCGTCCTGCAGCTTCACGCGGTGCCAGTAGTCGCGCAGCGCGGCGTCGCCACGCTGCTCGGCGAACGGCGTGTTGCGGTAGACGCCGTCGGGCGCGAACAGCGCGGCGAACGTGGCGTCGTCGCGCGCTTCCCAAGCGTCCTTGTAGCCGCGCATGAAGTCGTCGATCGTCATCGCGTCGGACGTTCAGTTCAACTGCACCGGCAGCCGACGCAGCCCGCGAAAGCGCACGCGCGGGTCGCGCTCGACTTCGCCGGCGAGCGCGATCTTCGGGTAGCGCGCCAGCAGCGAGCCGATCGCGATGCGACCTTCCATCCGCGCCACGTTCATCCCCGAGCACGCGTGCGCGCCCTGGCCGAACGCGAGGTGGTTGTTCGGCCGCCGCGCGAGGTCGAGCCGGTCGGGATCGGCAAACGCGTCGGGGTCGCGGTTGGCCGCGCCGATCGCCAGCGTCAGCCGCGACCCGGCCGGCAGCTCGTGGCCGCGCAGCGCGAGCGGCGCGACGAGGCGGCGGTTGTTCAACTGCAGGGGGCTTTCGTAGCGCAGCAGCTCCTCGACCGCCGAGCCGATCAGCGCCGGCTCGGCGACCAGCCGCGCCCGTGCGTCGGCGTGGGTCAGCAGCGTGTGCAGGCCGTTGCCGATCAGGTTGGTCGTCGTCTCGTGGCCGGCGTTGAGCAGGAAGATGCAGTTGTGCACGAGCTCGACGTCGCCGAGCTCGCCGTCGGCGTCGCCCTGCAGCAGCCGCGTCAGCACGTCGGCCTCCGGGTCGCCCGGCTCGCGCCGCCGCCGAGCGACGAGGTCGTGCATCCACGCCGCGAAGTCGTCGACCGCGGCGTTCGCACGTTGCAGCACGGCGTCGCCGGGGGCCGGTTCGAGCGCCGACAGGATGTCGAGCGACCAGCGCCGCAGCGGCGCGCGCTCGGCGTGCGGCACCGCGAGCAGGTTGCCGATCACCTCGACCGGGATCCGCGCCGCGTAGTCGTCGATCAGGTCGACGACGGGCTGGTCGGCCAGGCCGTCGAGCAACGCGTCGACGAGGTTCTGCAGCCCGCCCTGCATCCGCGCGATCGCGCGCTGGTTCAGCGCGCCCATCAGGATGCGCCGCACGCGGGTGTGGCGCGGCGGGTCGCTGAACACGAGGCTTGTCGTGTGGTGGGTGTAGATCGGCGAGCCGCGCTGCAGCACCGGCGCGAATTCGACCTGCTTGTCCGAGCTCGCCAGCGGGCTGCGGTAGACGGCGAGCACGTCGTCGTAGCGCGTCAGCAGCCAGCTGCCTTCGGCCAGCTCGTGCAGCGGCGCGGCGCGGCGCAGCGCGGCGTACACCGGGTACGGGTCGTCGACGAAGCCCGGCGGCGGGTCGGTCAGGCGGAAACCGGCGATCCGGGCCGGGGCGTCGGTGTTCCCGTGGTCGGCCAACGGGTCGTCTGCGACGGGCTCGTCCATGGCCGCAGTCTAGGCCGCTGGACGATCCCGGATCGAGCGACAGAATCACGGTCGCACCGGTGTCGCCACGATGCCGGTCCGCAGGAGGACAACCTTGCCAAATGCTCTCGTCGGCCGCGCGCGCGCAGCGTGGATCGTCATCGCCGCTGCCGGCCTCGCGACCACCGCTTCTGCGCAGAAGATCTCCGGCCCGGGCGACGGCCCGCCGCACGTCTGCAGGGTCGTCGTCGATGGCGGGGCGACGAACGATCGCGGCGAGTTCACGAGCGATCGTGACGTCGAACACTTCGTCCGCGTCTACGGGCCAACGCCGACGGTCAAGGGCCAGATTGACCGCGCTTTCGCCGGCATTCGGCTCAAGAGCTTGGATTGCAGGAGCTTTCGACCCGACGACCCGCGCGGCCGGCCTCTGGCCGACTTCGCGGCGTCCCGGCGCGCGGCCGCGCAGCCGGCGCCCGTCACCGCGCCGCGACCCGAAGACCAGCGCTGGTTCTGCGCCGTCCGCCACCCGCAGGGTCAGCCCTGGTCGGACGCAGCCAGGCCGGTCTACCCGCCGCTGTGGATCGTCGACGTGCTCGGCGCGACAACGGCGCGCCACGCCGCCTGCCGCGCCGCCGCCGTCGCCGAGATGACCCGCGACGACGGCCCCGACTGCGGCGTCGCGCAGCAGGCCGCCCACTGCCTGCCGGTCGCCGCCGACCCGGTGGTCGACCCTGTGAGGCTGCTGCCCGAGGACTTGCGCGCCCGCGCGCAGGACCCGAACGCGGCGCCGATCACGGGCCCCGTCAGGACCTACCGCTGCCGCTACGACGTGCCGACCGCGCGCGTCGGCGGTCGGCACGACCGCTGGCATCTGGTGCAAGGCGACTCGCTGCCGGCGCTGCAGACCAAGGCGCGCGCGCAGGGGTCGCGCAACGGCATCCTCCGCGGCGCCTGCATGCCGGCCGAGACCCACGACGCGCTGCTGGCCGCCATGGGCGAGCGCGTCGCGAACGAGGCGCCCCCGCCCGACCGGCCGGTGTACACGGCCACGCCGCCGCTGCCCGGGCAGGTGGCGTCTTCCGACTGGCTGCGCGCCATCGAAGCCAACCAGCAGTCGGGGCCCTGCGCCGAACGCGCGCAGGCTTGCCTCGCTGCCTGCCCGCCCGTCCGCGGCGTGCCGCACGAGCAGGGCATCCAGGGGCTGGAATGCCGCAACCGTTGCGAGACGCGGCGGGCGCAGTGCGCGCACGCCCGCGCGCAGGATCTTTCGGGCTGGGACGACGAGGCGCTGGCTGCCGTCCCCGGCGGCAGCGCCAAGACGACGGACGGGGGGCGCGACAGCGGCGCCGCGGCGGCCGTCGACGAGGCTGCGTCAGCGGTGGCGCCCGCGGTGCGCGGCCTGGGCGAGCGCTTGCGCCGCGCTCTGGAAAACGCGACCCCGCCCGGCGGGCGGTGACCTCTCGAGAGCCCGTCCCCCACACGGCATATCGCCTCGGTCGGGGTCCAGTACTTGCCGCAGCCGGAGCCGCGGCTGCGCTTTGCACCACGATCAGGCGCAATCCGGCGGCTCGATCGCATCCGAAGCCCGCCGAGCGCTTTGACCACCGGTCGTCGACAGCAGCACCTGCCGGATCGTCGAGGGGAGATGGGGAATCGCCGCTGCTAAGCTCGACGGATGTTCACCGGCATCGTCCAGGGCGTGGCTCGCGTCACGGCGCTCGTCGACCGGACGGGGCTGCGCCGTGTGACGCTGGCGTTGCCGCCGGCTTTCGCCGACGGGCTGGCGGTCGGCGCCAGCGTCGCCGTCGACGGCGTGTGCCTGACCGCGACCGCGGTCCGCGCCGGCGACGGCAGCGCCGACGCCGACGACAGCGCCGACTTCGACGTCATGCAGCAGACGCTCGCGGCGACGACCCTCGGATCGCTGGCGTTCGGCGGCCGGGTCAACGTCGAGCGCGCGGCGCGCGACGGCGCCGAGATCGGCGGCCACCCGCTCAGCGGCCACGTCGACTTCCGCGCCCGCGTCGAGCGGGTGACCACGCCCGAGAACAACCGCGTGCTGCGGATCGCGGTGCCGGCGCCGTGGATGCGCTATGTCTTCGCGCGCGGCTACATCGCCCTCGACGGCGCGAGCCTGACGGTGGCCGACGCGGCACGCGAGGCCGACGGCAGCGGCTGGTTCGACGTCTGGCTGATCCCCGAGACGCTGCGCGCGACGACCTTCGGCGACAAGGGCGCCGGCGCGCAGGTCAACGTCGAGATCGAGCGCGCGACGCAGGTCTTCGTCGACACCGTTCGCGACGCCGTCGCCGAACGGCTCGGCGCGCTGCAGCCGGTGCTCGAAGCACTGCTGCGCGAGCGCGGCGCCAGCCTCGACGACGTCGCCCGGCCGCTGCCGCGACCGCCGCACTGACGACCCACCCCGAGCCTGACGCGCGCGTCGGCCGCCGACGCCGCCGCGCGAACGCCGCATGCAAGCGATCCTGTCGGTCACGATCCCGTTTTTCGCGCTGGTGCTCGCGGGCTACCTCGCCGCACAGCGCCGCGTGCTGCCGGAAAGCGCGATCCCCGGGCTGAATGCGTTCGTCCTGTACTTCGCGCTGCCGTGCATGCTGTTCCGCTTCGGCATGACGACGCCGATCGAGCTGCTGTTCGACCCGGTCGTGCTCGGCGTGTATCTGGCCGTGGCGCTGCTCGTCGTGTTCTTCACGATCGCGGTCACGCTCAGCGACCGCGTGCAGCTGAAGGACGCGGCGTTCGGCGCGCTGGTGGCCGCGTTTCCGAACTCGGGCTTCATGGGCGTGCCGCTGCTCGTCGCGCTGCTCGGCGCCGACGCCGCCGGCCCGGTGATCGCGCTGGTGATGGCCGACATGCTCGTGACGACGTCGCTGTGCCTGGCGATCGCGCAGGCGCACGACGCCGCAGGACAGGGCGCGCGCGCCGCGGCGACGCGGGCGTTGCGCGGCGCGTTGTCGAACCCGCTGTCGTGGTCGATTCTGATCGGCGCGGTGTTCTCGGTCGCCGGCTGGCGGCTCGCCGGGCCGCCCGACGCGATCGTCAAGATGCTTGCCGACGCGGCGACGCCGGTCGCGCTGTTCACGATCGGCGCGGTGCTGTGGCGCGCCGGGCAGCACGCGCACACGCGCACGCCGCCGGCGGAGTTCGTCCCGGTGGCGCTGATCAAGCTGTGCCTGCACCCGCTGCTGGTGCTGGTCGTGGCGTCGGCGGCGCTCGCGCTCGGCCTGCCGCTGACGGCGTTGCAGACGACGGTGCTGACGCTCGCCGCCGCGCTGCCGAGCGCGAGCAACGTGTCCCTCCTCGCCGAGCGCTATCGAGCCGACAACGGCCGCGTCGCGCGGATCATCCTGACGAGCACCGCGCTCGCGTTCTTCACGTTCAGCGCCGCGGCGTGGCTGCTCGGCGCGCGCGGGTGATCGTCAAGGCAAGGTCAGGCGGCGAGGTCGATGTACTCGACGCGACTGGACGGCTCGGGCGGGTCCGCCCCGTCCTCACGCAAGCCCTCGATATGAAAGGCAATCGCGTCGCGGAGCTCGCTTTCCACCTGCTCGATGGTCGCTCCCGTGGCGATGCAGCCCGGCAAATCCGGCACGTAGGCGGAGTAGTTGCCTTCGCCTGCCTTCTCGATGACGACTGCATATTTCATTTTCGACCTCGATGCTTCAGACCGGCCTGCTTGAGGACGCTGTTCAGCGTGCCGGGAGCGACATCATCCGCGGCTCTGCCGGCGACGGTCACCCGTCCCGGTTTTTCGCGGTGCTTGAACTGACGGTGGCTGCCTCGCTGAGCGACCATCACCCAGCCATCGCGATCGAGAAGTCGGAGGATGTCGGCGACTTTCATTTACCGACCGCAAGGTCTGGACGAGCCTCGGCAAGACCTCGGGTGACCGTCTGCAGCGACTCAACCCGCCGGACGCCGCCCGTACGTCACCGCCGCCGCCACCTCAGGCGCAAGGCGCTCGACGAGCGCCGGATCGGGCGCGACGCCGAGCGCGTCGTTGACCGTCGAGAACGCGAGCCTGAAGGCGACGAACACCGTCGCTTCGAAGACCTCGGCGTCGCCGAGCCCGGCGCGGCGCAGACGCTCGACGCCGTCCGGCGTCGTCGCGTTCGGATCGGCGACGACCTGGCGCGCCCACGCCGCGAGCGCGCGGTCGCGCTCGGTCGTCTCGGCCGCGGCGTCGTCGGCGCCCGACAGCACCGCTGCCGCCACGCCCGCGCCGGCGCGCTGCGTCAGCGTGTGCCCCCAGGCCAGTGCGCAATAGGCGTCGCCGAGCTCGGCGGCGGTGGCGCAGACCAGCACCGCGAGGTCGCGCGGCGTCAGCGCCGACGTCGACGTGAGCCGCTGGCGCAGCGCCGCGAACGCGTCGTAGACGTCGGGGCGCCAGCCCCACGCCTGCGTCAGGTTCATCGCGTAGCCCATGTCGCGCGCGGACGCCGCGGCGATGCGCTCCGAATCGGCCGATGGCGGCGGCGGGTCGATCCACATCGCGCGGCTCCCGAACTGATGCTGATGCGGCAACGGTCGAACCGCCGTGCGGCGACCGGATGCGGAATTACTTCTTCGGCAGCTTCGAGTCGACGCCCTGCACGAAGAAGTCGATGCCGCCGAGGAACTTGTCGTCGGCGGTGGTGCCGGCTTCGAGCACCGGCTTGCCGTCCTGGCCGACGACCGGGCCCTGCCAGATCGAAAAGCTGCCGTCGGCCAGGCCCTGCTTGACCTTCGCGACGCGGTCCTTGATGTCCGCCGGCACCTTGTCGCTGATCGACACCAGGTCGATCGCGCCTTCCTTGACGCCCCACCAGGTGGCGGTGTTGCCGCTCCAGTTGCCGTCGAGCGCGTCGCGCGTCGCCTTGATGTAGTACGGCCCCCAATTGATGATCGCGCTGGCCAGGTGCGCGTCGGGTGCGTAAGCGGTCATGTCGCTGTCCCAGCCGAACGCGAGCTTGCCGTTCTTGGCCGCGGTCTGCAGCACCGCCGAGCTGTCGGTGTTCTGGAACAGCACGTCGGCGCCCTGGTTGATCAGGCTCTGCGCGGCTTCGGTTTCCTTCGGCGGGTTGAACCATTCGCCGACCCAGACGACCTTGGTCTTGACCTTCGGGTTGACCGTCTGCGCGCCGAGCGTGAACGAGTTGATGTTGCGGATCACCTCGGGGATCGACACCGAGCCGACGACGCCCAGCGTGTTCGACTTCGTCATCGCGCCGGCGATGATCCCGGCCATGTACGCGCCCTCGTAGGTGCGGCTGTCGTAGGTGCGCAGGTTGGCCGCCTGCTTGTAGCCGGTGGCGTGCTCGAACTTCACGTCGGCGTGGTCGGCGGCGACCTTCATCATCGGCTCCATGTAGCCGAAGGTCGTACCGAAGATCAGCGTGTGGCCCTGCCCGGCGAGGTCGCGGAACACGCGTTCGGCGTCGGCCGACTCGGGCACCTTCTCGACGAAGGTCGTTTGCACGCGGTCGCCGAACTCGGCCTCGACCGCCTTGCGGCCGTTGTCATGGGCGAAGGTCCAGCCGCCGTCGCCGACCGGACCGACGTAGGCGAAGCCGATCTTCAGCGGCGCGGCCGGTGCAGACGCCGCCGCCGTCGCGGCCGACGCCGGCGCGGTCGCCTGCGGCACCGCGACCGGTTCGTCCTTGCGGCCGCAGCCGAGCAGCGCGGCGGTGGCGGCGACGGTGGACCAACCGGCAAGCCGGAACAACGTGCGCTTCGAAATGACGGTCATCGACTCGACTCCTGCGTCGGAAAGTGGGGGTGCAACGAGAACCCGAAAATTATCGGTGGCCGGACGGCGCGATCGGTCGTCACCGCCCCGGAAAGAACGGCTTGCCGAGCGCTGCCGGCATGTTGGCGCGGATGAACGCCGGGTTGCGCGAGATCGCCACCAGCACGACGATCGTCGCGACGTACGGCAGCATCGACAGGAACTGGCTCGGCACGTCGACGCCTTCGCCCTGCAGGTGGAACTGCAGCATCGTCACGCCGCCGAACAGGTAGGCGCCGAGCAGCAGCCGCCCGGGGCGCCACGTCGCGAACGTCGTCAGCGCCAGCGCGATCCAGCCGCGGCCGCCGACCATCCCTTCGACCCACAGCGGCGTGTAGACGACCGACAAATACGCGCCGGCCAGCCCGCACAGCGCGCCCCCTGCGGCGACCGCGGCGAGGCGGATCCGCCGCACCGGCCAGCCGAGCGCGTGCGCCGACTCGGGCGACTCGCCGACGGCGCGCAGCACCAGCCCGGCGCGCGTGCGCCACAGCAGCCACGCCAGCGCCGCGGCCAGCGCCACGGTGGCGTACACCAGCGGGTGGTGGCGCGCCAGCGCCGGGCCGATCAGCGGCCAGTCGGCGACGACCGGCAACGCGTAGCTCGGCCGCGCGCCGAGCTGCCCCTGCACGTAGTCGATGCCGACGAAGGCCGAGAAGCCGGCGCCGAACAGGCTCAACGCGAGGCCGGTGGCGACCTGGTTGGTGTTGAGCCAGATCACGAGCCAGCCGAACACCGCCGCCATCGCCGCACCGGCGGCCGCACCCGCGGCGAACGCCAGCGCGTCGCTGCCGGTCGCCACACCGGTCGCGAAGCCGGCGATCGCGGCGACGAGCATCAGCCCTTCGGCGCCCAGGTTCAGCACGCCGGCGCGCTCGTTGATCAGCAAGCCCAGCCCGGCGAGCGCGAGCACCGTGCCGGCGTTGAGCGTTGCCGCGACGAGCAGCGCGATCGCGTCCACGGATTCGCTTCAGGCCGCCGCCGGCACCGCGCGGCGCCAGCGCAAGCGATAGTGGATCAGCGTGTCGCAGGCGAGCAGCGTGAACAGCAGCAGCCCCTGGAACACGCCGGTGATCGACTTCGGCAGCC
>CBDUBX010000045.1:0-13285 GCA_965365495.1 uncultured Burkholderiales bacterium | reverse complement strand
CGACCTGTCGTTCACGGTCCACGGCTACACGCCGGGGCGCTTCGTGACGACGCAGGTCGCCGAGTTCCCGTTCCTCGGCGACAGCGCCGAAGCGACGTCGGTTGCGCTGCAGCGGCTGTACAACCGCACGCCGGCGATGGCCGCCGAGCACAAGGGCTTCAAGGTGCTCGCGGTGTTCACGCACGGGCCGGGCATGGTCTACAACACGAAGCGCCCGATCGCGTCGATCGACGAGCTCTCCGGGTTGAAGTTCCGCGTCGGCGGCGGCATCGTCAACGAGGTGACGAAGGCGCTCGGCATGAACGCGACGCTGAAGTCGGCGCCCGAGAGCTACGAGCTGCTGTCGACCGGCGTGATGGACGGCACGCTGCTGCCGGCCGAGTCGATCGAGAGCTTCAAGCTCGACAAGATCGTCCGCTACGGCACGACCTTCCCGGGCGGTCTGTACAACACGAGCTTCGTGTTCCTGATGAACCAGGAGAAGTACGACTCGCTGCCGCCCGACGTGAAGCAGGCCGTCGATTCGATCTCCGGCGAGGTCGCGGCGCGGATGTTCGGCAAGGGCTGGGACCGCGTCGACCGTCGCGGGCTGGCGTTCATGCAGGCGGCAGGCGTGCAGATGACGCGCGCCGACGCGGCGTTCGTCAAGGCGATCGAAACGCGCACCGCGGCGCTCGTCGACGCTTGGGCGCGTGCGGCCGAAGCCAAGGGCATGAAGGATCCGAAGAAGGCGCTGGCCGACTTCCGCGCCGAGATCGCGCGGCTGCAGTGACGCGTCGCAAGCGATCGTGCCGCGGCGCGTTTCGCTGACCGCCGCGGTCGAAACCGCGTGCGGCCTGCTGGCCGGCGCGGCGCTGCTGGCGATCATGCTGCTGACCGCGGTCGACGTCGCCGGGCGTAAGTTCCTCGACGCTTCAATGCCGGGTTCGCTCGAGATGACCGAGCTGCTGATGGTGACGGTGATTTTCGCCGCGCTGCCGCTCGTGTCGCTGCACCGCGAGCACGTCGTCTTCGATTCGCTCGACGCGCGTCTGCCGCCGGCGTGGCGGCGCGTGCAGCAGGCGGTCGTCGAACTGGTGTGCGGCGTGCTGCTGGCGCTGCTGGCGTGGGTGCTGTTCGTCAAGGCGTCGCGGATGGCCGGGTTCGGCGACGTCACGGCGCAGCTCGCGGTGCCGCTGGCGCCGTTCGTCTACGGCATGTCGGCGCTGTGCGCGCTGACCGCGGCGATGCACGCGACCCTGGCGTGGCGGACCGTCGCCCGAGCGGACGCGATGTCGGGCACGGCGTGATCGAAGCCTTGCTGGGGTTCGGCGCGGTGTTCGCGCTGGCGCTGTTGCGCGTGCCGCTGGCGTTCGCGATGGGCGCGGTCGGCTTCGTCGGTCTCGGCCTCGTCCGCGGTTGGCAGCCGGCGATGGCCAACGCCGCGCAGGTCGTCTACGACACCGGCTTCGCATACACGCTGAGCGTCGTGCCGCTGTTCATTCTGATGGGCAACTTCGTCGCGCGCGCCGGGCTTGCGCACGAACTGTTCCGCGCCGCCTACGCCTTCATCGGCCACCTGCGCGGCGGGCTGGCGCACGCCACCGTCCTCGCCTGCGCCGGTTTCGGCGCGATCTGCGGCAGCTCGATCGCCACCGCGGCGACGATGAGCCGCGTCGCCTACCCCCCGATGCGCGCGCTCGGCTACGCCGACTACCTGGCCAGCGGCGTGATCGCCGCCGGCGGCACGCTCGGCATCATGATTCCGCCGAGCACGATCCTCGTGATCTACGGCATCGTCACCGAGACCAACATCGGCAAGCTGTTCGCCGCCGGCGTCGTCCCTGGCCTCGTCTGCGCGGCGCTGCTGATGGCCGGCGTCGTCTTCGTCACCTGGCGCGACCCGGCCGCCGGTCCGCCGGGGCCGCGCGCGCCGTGGCCCGAGCGCTGGCGCGCGTTGCGCGGCATCTGGGGCGTCGCGCTGCTCGTCGTCGTCGTCCTCGGCGGCATCTACGGCGGCGTGTTCACCGCCACCGAAGGCGCCGGCATCGGCGCCGCCGGGTCGTTCGCGTTCGCGCTCGCGCGGCGCGTGCTGACGCTCGCGCTGCTGCGTCAGGTGCTCGTCGAGAGCGCGCGGACGACGGCGATGCTGTTCACGATCCTGATCGCCGCGATGATGTTCTCGGCGTTCGTCAACTTCACGTCGATGCCGTACGACCTGAAGGACTGGATTCTGCAGCAGGGGTTCGGCCCGCTGACGATCGTCGCCGCGATGATGGTGATCTACGTGCTGCTCGGCACGATCATGGAAGAGCTCAGCATGGTGCTGCTGACGATTCCGGTGTTCTTTCCGATCGTCGTCGGGCTCGGCTTCGACCCGGTGTGGTTCGGCGTGCTGATCGTGCTCGTCGTGCAGATCGGGCTGATCAGCCCGCCGGTCGGCATGAACCTGTTCGTCATCAACGCGCTGATCGTCGACGTGCGGCTGAACGTCCTCTACCGGGGCGTTTGGCTCTTCGTGCTGGCGCTCGTCGTGGCGCTGGCGCTGGTGCTCGAGTTCCCGGCGCTGGCCCTGTGGCTGCCGGGGTTCATGCGCTGATCGGAAGGCGGCGCGGCGACCGCGCCGCATGCGTCAGCGCAGGCCGGCCATGTAGTCGGCGACGGCCTTGATCTCGTTGTCGTTCATCTTCGACGCGATCGTCGTCATCTGCGTGCTGTTGGCGCGCTCGCCCGAGCGGAACAAGACGAGTTGCGCCTCGAGGTACTCGGCATGCTGGCCGCCGACGCGCGGGAACTGCGCCGGGATGCCGGCGCCGTTCGGGCTGTGGCAACCCGAACACGCGGGCACCTGCTTGGCCAAGATGCCGCCGCGGTAGATCGATTCGCCGAGCGCGATCGTCTCGCGCACCCGCGCCGCACCGGCCACCGGCGCGGTCGATGCGTAGAACGCCGCGAGGTGCTGCATGTCCTGCGGCGACAACGGCGCGGCCATGCCGTTCATGATCGGGTTCTTGCGCTTGACCGACTTGAATTCGGCGAGCTGCTTGACGAGGTACTCGGCGTGCTGCGCCTGCAGGATCGGGTTCGCCGGCAGGCCGCGCTTGCCGTCGGCCAGGTGGCAGGCTTGGCACGGTGCCGACAGTGCGCGTCCCTTCGCGGCGTCGGGCCGGAAAGCCGCCGATGCCGCACCATCGGCCGCGGTGGCCGCCATCGCTGGCCCGGCGGCGAAGCCGATCGCGAGAACGATGGCCGAGACGATCGGGGTGGCGAAGAACTTCATGCGCGACGGACCTTCGGCGAGTGCCGGAAACCGCGGATGCGGCACCGGGAACCAAACCGCGAATTTTACAATGCACCATGAGTGCCACTGTCGACCCGGCGACTGCTGCCGCCCCCGCGGCCGCCGCCGATCTCGCCGAACGGACGCGCGCCGCGAGGTCGTGGCTGCACGGCGCGCGTTTCGTGACGACCGCGAGCCGCATCGAACAGCTGCCCGGCGGCGAGTTGCCCGAGATCGCCTTCGTCGGCCGCAGCAACGCCGGCAAGTCGACGGCGATCAACGCGCTCGCGCAGCGGCGGCGGCTCGCGTTCGCGTCGCGCACGCCGGGACGCACGCAGCACATCAACCTGTTCGCCGTCGGCGCGAAGGATGCGCCCGACGCGCTGCTTGCCGATCTGCCGGGTTACGGCTACGCGGCGGTCGAACGCAGCGCGAAGCTGCGCTGGCAGCAGGTCATGGCGCAGTACCTGCAATGGCGGCGGCCGCTGCACGGTGTCGTGCTGCTGGTCGACTCGCGGCTCGGATTCACCGACCTCGACGAGCGGCTGCTTGCGCTGATCGCGCCGCGGCTCGCCGGCGGCGACGTGCGGCTGCTGACGTTGCTGACCAAGGCCGACAAGCTCAACCGCCACCAGGCACAGCGCGCGCTGCAGGCGGCGCACGACGTCCTCGCCGGTGTGTCGGGTGCCGACGCCGACATCGGCGTGGCGTTGTTCTCGGCGACGACGCAGATCGGCGTCGACGACGTCGCGCTCGCGCTGCGCGGCTGGATCGCGCCGCCGCGATGAGCACGGACGTCTCCACCGTCGACGTCGAACTGCCGCACGCCGCCGACGGCGCACCGGCCGCCGACGCTGCGACGCGGGTCCACCTCGAATGCCGCGCTGCCGGCGCCGGCCGCACACGCGTGCTGCTGCTGCACGGCTTTCCCGAAGCGGCGTTCGTCTGGGATCCGCTGCTGCAGCGGCTGGCGCCGCGCACCCGCGCGCTGGCGCCGAACCTGCGCGGCTACGCCGGGTCGAGCACACCGGTCGACGTTGCCGCGTACCGCGTGCATGCGCTCGTCGCCGACGTTGCGGCGCTGATCGACGCGCTCGGCGCGCCCATCGACGTCGTCGTCGGCCACGACTGGGGCGGCGCGGTCGCATGGGCACTCGCTGCGTCGCGGCCCGCGCTGCTGCGCCGGCTGTTGATCGTCAATTCGCCGCACCCGGCGGCGTTCCTGCGGGCGCTGCGCGACGACCCGGCGCAGCAAGCCGCCAGCGCCTACATGAACTTCTTCTGCCGAGACGATGCCGAGCAACGACTCGCCGCCGACGACCACGCGCTGCTGTTTCGCGCGCTCGAAGGCAACGGCGCGCCGTGGCTCACGCCGGCGCTGCGCGACGCCTATCGGTCGGCCTGGCGGGCCGGTCTTACGGGTGCATTGAATTACTACCGCGCGTCGCCGCTGCGGCCGACGCGCGGCGCCGGCGACGCGCTGCACAGAGTCGAACTGCCCGACGCCGCGGTGACGGTGTCGGTGCCGACAACGATCGTCTGGGGGCTGCGCGACACGGCGCTGCGGCCCGAACTGCTCGACGGCCTCGACCGCTGGGTGACGTCGCTGACGATCGACCGCGTCGCCGACGCGTCGCACTGGATCGTCCACGAGCAGCCCGACCGCATCGCAGCGTGGATCGAGCGGCTGCTCGACGAAACCGACGCCGCGGCTTGAGCCCGCGGCCGTGCGTCAGGCCGTCGACGCTCCCGACGCGACTTCGTCCTGCACTCGCACCGCCGCGCTGGCGACGATGCTGCGCTGGAGCAGCGGCTTGAGCAGGCCCTTGTCGAACAGCGTGACCAGAGCGCCGCGGCGCACTGCCCAGTGGGCGTCGGTCGCACCGTCGCCGAACAGCCAGATCTCGCGCTTCTCGCCGGGCCAGACCAGCTGCGCGTGCACCCAGCGGCCCTGCAGGAAGATGCGTACCCAATCGCCGCCTTTCAGGTCGGCGAGGAAGTCGTCGGCCTGGGTCGCGACGTGCATCGCGCGCGCGATGCTGCTGTCGAGCAGGTCGGCCGGCACCGTGGCGAGCTGTTGCACGTCGAGCGTGCCGTGCATCGTCGTCGGCTGCGGCCCACCGGTGCCGAGCTTTTCTTCGAGCTTCTGCAGCGCGCCGATCTGGCTCGACAGCGCGGCGACGCGCCGGGCCAGCCGTTTGGCGAGAAACTGGTCGAGCCGCTCGAGCGCCCAGCGGTAGACGGCGCCGGTCTGTTCGGGCTCGCTGGCGAGCTGGTCGATCGTTGCCTGCGCGACGCGCAGCAGCTGCACGCGCTCGGGGTCGGCGGCGTCGGGCGACATCTCGGCAGCGAAACACAGCCGGTTGACGAAGCACCACAGCGGGTGCTCGCCGCGGTCGAGCAGCGCCGGGTCGCGCAGCGCCAGCCGCATCGCCGGGCCGTGCAGCCGCGAGATCAGCAGCGCGATGTCGTGCGGCACGCGCTCGTCGGCGAAGATCGCGTCGAACAGCCGGCTGACGAGTTCGATCCCCTGGCGGTCGACGTGGCGGCGTGCGGTGCGCGCGACGACGCTCCAGTGCTCGTGCTGCGCCGCCTGCTGCGGCTCGCGGCCGACGTCCGCGCCCGGCCGGCGGCGCGGCGCCTCGACCGGTACGCGAGCCGCCGGCGGCCCGAGCGCTTCGAGCATTTCGAGCGGCGCAGGCATCGTCTCGCGGATGCGCTGCAGGTCGGGCACACCGGTGCTGTCGGGCCGGCCGCGGCGCGAGCCGGCCGGCAGGATCAGCGTGCGGTACGCGGCCGGCTCGACGCCCATCGCTTCGAGGCGCGACGTCGCCGCGGCGTAGCTGCGGCGCAGCACCTGCGCCAGCGGCGTCGCCGCGTGGTGCATGAACGCCGCCTGCAGGCCGCGCGACACCGGCAGCGCCTGCGCCGCGGCCCACATCGCGCGCGCGTAGGTCTCGGCGCGGAACGGGTTGTGGTCCTGGGCGACGTCCATGTCGCCGACCAGCGCCGACGTGAAGGTCTGCAGCTCGCGCAGCTCGTATTCGGCGACGCTGCGGATCGCCTCGATCGTGTGTGACAGCTCGACGTCGAGCGCGACCTGGTCCTCGTCGACGAGTTCGAAGTCGTCGCTGCGCGTTGCCTTGCGCGGGGTGCCAGCGTCACTGCCCGCGCCGGCGGCCGCGGCGACCTGGTCGCGCAGCGAGCGCACGAAGTACTCGCTTTGCGTGCGACGGAGGATCGGCAGCGTCTGCATCAGGTCGCCGACCTCGGCGCGACGCGACGGCGACATCTTCGGCAGCGCGTCGCGCGCATGCGCCAGGGTGCCGTCGACGACTTGGTCGAACAGCATCGGCGCGCGCATCAGCTCGTCGTCGACGTACTGCTTCAGTCGAGCGGAGGAGTCGGCGGCGGCCATGGCCAATTATCCGGCGCGCCGCGGCCGCCGCGCAGCCGAATTGCGACCTTGGCCGGGGCGGGCGAAGTTGCGCGTGAACTCCGCACTGGCCGCGATCGGCGGCGGCCGCGCCAAAAAAAGACCGCGCGCTCCGAGGAGCGCGCGGTCGGTCGTGCCGGTCAGGGCCGTGCCGCAGGAGACCGGCCGCAGCGCGGCGCTCGTCCCCTGCGACGGCGGACGACTTACATGTCCATTCCGCCCATGCCGCCCATACCGCCCATGCCGCCGGGCATGCCGCCGCCGGCGGGCTCGTCCTTCGGCGATTCGGCGACCATCGCCTCGGTCGTCAGCATCAGACCGGCGACCGACGCGGCGTTCTGCAGCGCGGTGCGCGTGACCTTCGTCGGGTCGAGAATGCCCATTTCGATCATGTCGCCGTAGGTGCCGTTGGCGGCATTGAAGCCGTGGTTGCCCTTGCCGTCGAGCACCTTGTTGATGACGACGCTCGGCTCGTCGCCGGCGTTGGCGACGATGATGCGCAGCGGCTCCTCGACGGCGCGCAGCACGATCTTGATGCCGGCATCCTGGTCGTGGTTGTCGCCCTTGATCTCGCCCGCGGCCTGGCGTGCGCGCAGCAGCGCGACGCCGCCGCCGGCAACGATGCCTTCCTCGACCGCCGCGCGGGTGGCGTGCAGCGCGTCCTCGACACGGGCCTTCTTTTCCTTCATCTCGACCTCGGTCGCGGCGCCGACCTTGATCACCGCCACGCCGCCGGCCAGCTTGGCCACGCGCTCCTGGAGCTTCTCGCGGTCGTAGTCGCTGGTCGCTTCCTCGATCTGGACGCGGATCTGCTTGACGCGCGCCTCGATGTCGCGCGCTTCGCCGGCGCCGTCGATGATCGTCGTGTTCTCCTTGCCGACTTCGACGCGCTTGGCCTGGCCCAGGTCGGCGAGCTGCACCTTTTCGAGCGTCAGGCCGACTTCCTCGGCGATCACCTTGCCGCCGGTGAGGATCGCGATGTCCTCGAGCATCGCCTTGCGGCGGTCACCGAAGCCCGGCGCCTTGACGGCAACGACCTTCAGAATGCCGCGGATCGTGTTGACGACGAGCGTCGCCAACGCTTCGCCTTCGACCTCCTCGGCGACGATCAGCAGCGGGCGGCCGCTCTTGGCGACCTGCTCGAGCGTCGGCAAGAGGTCGCGGATGTTGCTGATCTTCTTGTCGTACAGCAGGACCAGCGGGTTCTCGAGCGTCGCGCTCTGCTTCTCGGGGTTGTTGATGAAGTACGGGCTCAGGTAGCCGCGGTCGAACTGCATCCCCTCGACGATGTCGAGCTCGTTGTCGAGCGACTTGCCGTCCTCGACGGTGATCACGCCTTCCTTGCCGACCTTGTCCATCGCCTTGGCGATGATTTCGCCGATCGACTCGTCGGAGTTCGCCGAGATCGACCCGACCTGGCTGATCTCCTTGCTGGTCGTCGTCGCCTTGCTCGACTTCTTCAGCTCTTCGATCAGCGCGACGACCGCCTTGTCGATACCGCGCTTCAGGTCCATCGGGTTCATCCCTGCGGCGACGTACTTCATGCCCTCGCGGATGATCGACTGCGCGAGCACGGTTGCCGTCGTCGTGCCGTCGCCGGCGGCGTCGCTGGTCTTGGAGGCGACCTCCTTGACCATCTGCGCGCCCATGTTCTGGAGCTTGTCCTTCAACTCGACTTCCTTGGCCACCGACACACCGTCCTTGGTGACGGTCGGGGCGCCGAAGCTGCGCTCGAGCACGACGTTGCGGCCCTTCGGGCCGAGCGTGACCTTGACCGCATTGGCCAGGATGTTCACGCCTTCGACCATCCGCGTACGGGCGTCGGCGCCGAAGATGACGTCTTTCGCTGCCATTGAATTCTCTCCGTCTAGAAAAAGGGTCCGAAGCGAGGAGCCGAACGCGATCCGGGTCTCCCGGTCGCATTCGAGCCCCCTCGGGGGTGGCGAGGATCGCGGCGTCAGCCGCGACCGCAGCCTGGGGGCTTGTTACGCGATCCGGCTCTCCCGGTCGCATTCGAGCCCCCTCGGGGGTGGCGAGGATCGCGGCGTCAGCCGCGACCGCAGCCTGGGGGCTCGTTACTTCTCGACGACCGCGAAGAGGTCTTCTTCGCGCATGACGAGCAGTTCATCGCCGTCGACCTTGACCGTCTGGCCGCTGTACTTGCCGAACAGCACGCGGTCGCCGACCTTGACGTTCGGCACGACGAAGTCGCCCTTGTCGTTGCGCTTCCCGGGGCCGACGGCCAGCACCTCGCCCTGGTCAGGCTTCTCGGCGGCGTTGTCGGGAATCACGATGCCCGACGCGGTCTTGGTCTCGTTCTCGAGGCGTTTGACGATCACGCGATCGTGCAACGGACGAAGCTTCATGCGGTCTCCTAGCGGACGGTGAAAAGGGGGCCCGCGCCATTGCGACGGGGGCCGGGCGGCACGATACGGGAAAACCCGGAAGCACCTTCCAAAATCGTTAGCACTCAGCGGGGGCGAGTGCTAGCAGCGGAATTATAGAGGCCGCGGCGGCGGCTTCAAGTCCCCTCGCAGCACGCGATGTCTTCGCCTTCGATCACGACGCGACGCACGACCAGCGCAGCGTCGACGACGACCGCATCGGCGTGCGCGCCGATGGCCAGGCGGCCGCGATCGTGCTCGCCGATGTACGCGGCGGCGATCGCCGAGCAGCGGCGCGACGCGTCGGCGAGTGAAAGGCCGATCGCGACGAGGTTGCGCAAGGCCTGGTCCATCGTCAGCGCGCTGCCGGCGAGCGTGCCATCGGCCAGGCGCACGCCGTTGGCGCACTTCGTCACCGGCTGCGCGCCGAGGCGGTAGGCGCCGTCGGGCATCCCCGCCGCAGCGGTGGCGTCGGTGACGCAATACAACCCGTCGATGCAGCGCAGCGCGACGCGGATCGCGCCGGCATGGACGTGCTCGAGGTCGGGAATCACTTCGGCATGGCGTGCGTGGGCCAGCGCCGCGCCGACGATGCCCGGCGCGCGGTGGTGCAACGGCGTCATCGCGTTGAAGAGATGCGTGAAGCCGCCCGCGCCGGCGGCGAGCGCGGCCACACCGTCGTCGTAGCTGCCGGCGCTGTGGCCGATCTGCACGACCCAGCCGTGGCGGCGCAGCGCGTCGACGACCGCGAGGTGGCCGGGCAGCTCGGGCGCGATCGTCACCAGCCGCAGCGGCGCGAGCGCGTGCCACGCCAGCACCGCGTCGAGCGTTGCCGGCGCGGTGTTCGGCGGCTGCGCGCCGAGTCGGCCGGGGTTCAGGAACGGCCCTTCGAGGTGCACGCCGAGGATGCGCGCGCCGCCGGCGGGCCGCGTCGCGACGTGTGGGGCGAGCGCGCGCAGCGCCGCGGCGATGTCGTCGGCCGGTGCGGTCATCGTCGTCGCCAGCAGCGCGGTCGTGCCGTGGCGCGCATGGCAACGCGCGATGTCGGCCGCGGCGTCGCCGCCGGCCATCGTGTCGTGACCACCGCCGCCGTGGACGTGCAGGTCGACGAAGCCGGGCAGCACGATCGGCAGCGACGACGACCGCACCGTCGCCTCGTCGACCGGCGCGCCGTCGACCGCGACGATGCGCCCGCCGTCGACGTGCACCTCGCCGCGGACGAAGCCGGCGGGCGTCAGCACATGGCCCGTCAGCGGCGCCATCGTCAGTCGCGCTTCGACTCGAGCGGGTCGTTGTCGGGCGGCGCATCGGCGGCGACGCGGTAGCCCTCGCTGGCCCACGTTCCCAGGTCGACGCCGCGGCAGCGCGCGCTGCAGAACGGCCGGTAGCGGTTCGACGCGGCGTAGACCGCGGGCCGACCGCAGGTCGGGCACGGCACGCGACGCTCGGCCGGCGCCGCCGCGCCGTCACTCACGCGCAGAGCGCCAGCTCGAACGGCACGTCGCCGCCGGCGTGGCGCAGCCGGCCGTCGGTCGACGGCGTCATGAAGCGGATCGACACCAGCAGCCGATGGCCGCTGATCTCCGGCACGACGTCGAGCGCCGGGTCGATGCGCAACCGCAGCATCTGGAACACCTTGCCCTGCGGCAGGTTCTGCTGGAACTGGCCGGCGGCGGCGATCATCTTCTGCGGCCGGCTGCCGTCGCGCATCAGCGAAAGCAGTAGCTGCAAGCCGTCGCGCAACGGCGTCAGCGTCGCCGTCCAGCCGGCGATGTCGGACCGCCGGCGCTCGGCGCTCAGGTGCTGCCACGCGTAATACGCCGGCAGGTCGAACTCGCAGGTGCCACCGGGAATGTGGATGCGGCTGCGGATGCTCATCAGCCAGTCGTTGGCGGCGAGCGCCTGACCGGCCTTGCCCTGGACGGCGTTGAGCTCGGCGAACGCGCGGTCGATGCGCGTGGTGACGTCGTCGAGCCGTTCTTCGGCGATGCCGGGGTGGCCGCGATAGCCCTGGATCTGTCCGCGGTAGCGGTCGAGCTCCTTCAGCACGTCGCTCTTCAGGTCGGCGCGCGCCGCGACGTCCATGATCTCGAACAGCGTCGCCAGCGCGAAATGATGGTCGACCGGCGTCTCGCGCCGCACGAGTTGCGCGAGCCGCGCGAACAGCTGCTCGAGCCGCAGCATCGTGCGGACGCCTTCGTGAAACGGGTATTCGTAGAGGATCAAGT
Organism: uncultured Burkholderiales bacterium; assembly: GCA_965365495.1. Taxonomy (GTDB): domain Bacteria; phylum Pseudomonadota; class Gammaproteobacteria; order Burkholderiales; family Burkholderiaceae_C; genus Rubrivivax. Next base: position 1,978 of record CBDUBX010000045.1, on the reverse strand, counting down.
GCGTGCGAGCGGAAGCCGGGTCGAACGGCGGCCGCCGACGCCCGCGGTCATTGTTTCATAGGGCCATCGGCGGACTGCGCCGCAGTGCTGCGGCGCGCGCACCACCGGCGCCACAACGCGCAGGTTTCGTCGGCCAGCACCGCGAGCGAAATCGCATCGTTGTCGATCACCGCGTCGGCGATCGCCCGGCGCGCCGCGCGGGTCGCTTGCGCGCCGACGACGCGCGCCGCCGCATCCGCCGTCCAGCCGGGGCGCGCGCCGACGCGCGCGATCTGCGTGTCGACCGAGCAGTCGACGACGACGACGCGGTCGACGCGGTCGCGCCAATACGCCAACTCTGCGAGCAGCGGCACGTCGAAGACGACCGGCGCGTCGCCGGCGGCGGCCGCACGGCGCTCGGCCTCTTCGCCGATCAGCGGGTGCAGGATCGCTTCGAGCCGTGACCTGGCGGTGGCGTCGGCGAAGACGATCCCGCGCATCGCCGCGCGGTCGAGCGCGCCGTCCGGTGTCCGCACCGCGGCGCCGAACGCGGCGACGATCGCCGACATCGCCACGCCGCCGGCAGTGGTCAGCGCGTGCGCGATGTCGTCGGTGTCGACGACGTGCGCGCCGCAGTCGGCGAGCGTTCGCGCGACGGTGCTCTTGCCGCTGCCGATTCCGCCGGTCAGGCCGATGCGCCGAACGACGCCGGGCGCTACCAGCCGATCCATCGCAGCACCCGCGGCAGCCCGACGAGCATCACGACGAGGCCCCCGCCGGCGAGGAACGGGCCGAACGGCACGTAGCGGCCGTCGCGCAGCGTGCCGGCGGCCTTCATGCCGAGACCGACGACCGCACCGATCGCCGACGCCATCAGCACAATCGGCAGGATCGCCTGCCAGCCCAGCCACGCGCCCAGCGCGGCGAGCAGCTTGAAGTCGCCGTAACCTATCCCTTCCTTGCCGGTGGCCAGCTTGAACAGCCAGTACACCGACCACAGCGACAGATAGCCGACGACCGCGCCGACGAGCGACTGCGTCGCCGTCAACCCCGGCAGCGCACCGAGCGCGGCGAGCAGCAGCCCGGCCCACATCAGCGGCACCGTCAGCGCGTCGGGCAGCACCGTCGTGTCCCAGTCGATCAAAGCCAGCGCGACGAGCGCCGCCGCCGCCGCGCACCACGCGAGAACGATCGGTTGCGGCCCGATGCGCTGCGCCAGCAGCGCGAACAGCACCGCCGTGGCGATCTCGACGAGCGGGTAGCGCCGAGCGATCGCGCCGCCGCAGGCCGCGCAGCGGCCGCGCAGCGCCAGCCAGCTGACGACCGGCAGGTTTTCGTACCAGCGGATCGCGTGGCCGCAAGCCGGGCAGCGCGACCGCGGCCGCGCCAACCCGATCGGCGCCAGCGCGGCGAGCGATGCGTCGAGCCCGCCCGACGCCACCGCCAGCCGCTCGGGCGCGGGCTGGCCGAAGACGCGGGTGAACGACGCGCCGTCGGCGAGTTGCTGCGCGACGTCGCGCCACCACTGCCGCTCGAGAATCAGCGGCAGGCGGTGGACGACGACATTGACGAAGCTGCCGATCGCCAGCCCGAGCAGGCCCAGCACCCACGGCGACAGCCAGACCTCGGCCGGCACGCCGGCCCACACGTCGCCCACCGAGCGTCCCTTAGACGATCGCGCCGAGCTTGAAGATCGGCAGGTACATCGACACGACGATGCCGCCGATCAGCGTGCCGAGGATGACGATGATGAACGGCTCCATCAGGCTCGACAGCCCCTTGACCATCTCGTCGACCTCGTCCTCGTAAAACTCGGCGGCCTTGCCGAGCATGTGGTCGAGCGACCCCGACTCCTCGCCGATCGCCGTCATCTGCAGCACCATCGTCGGGAACACGCCGGTCGCGGTCATCGACGTCGTCAGCGCCGAGCCGGTCGACACGTCTTTCTGGATCTTCTCGGTGGCCTCGGCGTAGACCGCGTTGCCCGACGCGCCGCCGA
>CBDUBX010000044.1:0-13520 GCA_965365495.1 uncultured Burkholderiales bacterium | reverse complement strand
CGGCGCGAGATCAAGAACCTGAACAGCTTCCGCTTCCTGCAGCAGGCGATCGACTGCGAGGTGCAGTGGCAGATCGACCGCGTCGAAGACGGCCTGGCGGTCGACCAGGCGACGGTGCTGTTCGATCCCGACGCGCACGGCGGGCGCGGCGCGACGCGCGCGATGCGCAGCAAGGAAGACGCGCACGACTACCGCTACTTCCCCGACCCCGACCTGCCGCCGCTGGTCGTCGACGCGGCGTGGGTCGACCGTGTCCGCGCGGGCATGCCCGAGCTGCCGGCTGCGATGGCGGCGCGCTTCGTCCGCGACGACGCCCTCGCCGCCGACGCCGCGGCGCTGATCACGCAAAGCCCGGCGTTCGCGCGATATTACGAAGCCGTGCGCGACGCCGGCGGCCCGCCGCGGCTGGCGGCGAATTGGCTGATGGGCGAAGTGTCGAAGCGGCTCAACGCCGACGGCACGACGATCGATGCGCTCGCCGTCGCGCCGGTCGAACTCGCCGCGCTGATCGGCCGCGTCGCCGACGGCGCGCTGTCGCACGCCGCGGCACGCCAGGTGTTCGACGCGCTGGCGCGCGACGACCGGCGCGTCGGCGACGACCCTGTGGCGGCGACCGCAGTGGTCGACGCGCTGGTCGACCGTCTCGGGCTGCGCCAGATCGACGACACCGACGCGCTGGCGCGGATCGCCGACGATGTCGTTGCGGCGAACGCGACGTCGGTCGCCGAATACCTTGCCGGCAAGGACAAGGCGTTGAACGCGCTGGTGGGCCAGATGATGAAGGCCAGCGGCGGCCAAGCGAACCCGGCGCGTGCGCGCGAACTGCTGTTGGCGCGGCTGAAGCGCGCCTAGGCCGCGCGGCGTTTCAGCGCGTCGGTCGGCGCGACACCACTCGCGGCGGCGGCGCGACCGCCGCCGCGTACGATCAGCGCCCGGCGGACGGCGCTCCCGCGGTCGGCAGCGCCACCGGCTGCGGCGCGATCGGGCCGAGCGTTCCGGGCGGCGCGCCCGACCACAGCCGGCGCAGCCGTTCGAGTTCGGCGTCGTAGAGACGGTTGATGCGGCCGAGCTCGGCCTGCTGGTTGGCCGCCGCGGCACGCTGCGCGTCGACCGCGGCGTCGTTGGCGTCGAGCGCAGCGCGCAGCTTCGGCGGCAGCGTGCGGCCGGCGTAGAACTCGGCCTCGTCCTTCAGCGGCTTGCGCTCGGCCGACAGCTCCTTCATCCGCGTTTCGGTGGCGCGGATCGCCAGCCGCACGGTGTCGAGCGCGGCCTCGCGCGCGGCGCGGTGTCGCTCCTCGTCGGGGTAGCGAGCGACGAGGTTGCGGTCGCGGCGCACTGCGTCGGCCTGCGCGGCGCGCGCCTGCTGTTCGGCGCGTTCGCGCGCTTCGCGCGCGGCGCGCTCATCGGCGGTCAGCGTCGGCGGCACGACCGCGCGCAGCGAGCCGTCGCGGTTGAGCAGCTGCTGCTGACGCGCGGTGCACTCGGGGATCGGCCGGTCGGCGGTGAGGCGGCGATTGCGGTCGTCGACGCACGAATAGATCGCGCCACCGGCGGCCTTTTGCGCTGCCACCGGCTGCGCGACCGTGCAGGCGGCGATCAGCATGGCCGCCGCGACCCGATGCGTGCGGAGCGCGTCAGACGCCATAGCGATCCCGGTACGCCTGCACCGCGTCGGCGTGCGCCGCAAGCGTCGCGTCGCCGCAGCGTTCGAGCCAGGCCAGTAGGTCGGCGAGCGTCGCGATCGCCAGCACCGGCAGGCCGTGGCGTTCGCCGACCTCCTGCACCGCGCTCGTCGCGAGTTCGCGCCCGGCGTCGTCGGTGGCGCGTTCCTGGCGGTCGAGCGCGATCGCCAGCGCGCAGGCGCGCGCGTCCGAGCGTTCGATCAAGGCCAGCGATTCGCGCACCGAAGTTCCCGCGGAAATGACGTCGTCGACGATCAGAACGCGGCCGGCGAGCGGCGCGCCGACCAGCACGCCGCCTTCGCCGTGGTCCTTGGCTTCCTTGCGGTTGTACGCATAGGCGACGTTGCGGCCGGCGCGCGCGGATTCGACGGCCAGCGCCGCGGCGAGCGCGATGCCCTTGTACGCCGGGCCGAAAACGACGTCGAATTCGACGCCGGCTGCCGTCAGCCGCTGGGCATAGAAACCCGCCAGCCGGCCGAGCTTGGCACCGTCGTCGAACGCGCCGGCGTTGAAGAAGTAAGGGCTCGTGCGGCCGGCCTTGGTCTGAAAGCGGCCGAAGCGGAGCACGCCCGACCGCACCGCAAAATCGACAAAGGCGTGGGCGAGCGAGTCGGGTTCGGGGTCGGCTGGGCGGTTCATCGTCTCTGGAAGGGCCGAGCTTGGGTATTCGACTCGTTACATTGAATCTGAACGGCATTCGCTCGGCCGCTGCCAAAGGTTTCACGCTTTGGGCCGAACGGCAGGGCGCGGATTGTATGGGCGTACAGGAGCTCAAAGCCCAGGTCTGCGACGTCGCCGGCCGCCTCGACACCGTGGCCGGGATGCGCGGCCATTTCCATTGCGCCGACAAGCGCGGCTACGCCGGCGTCGGGCTGTACGCGAGGCGCGAACCGAGCGCCGTGCTGACCGGCATCGGCGACGCCGACTTCGACGCCGAAGGGCGCTGGATCGAATGCCGCTTCGACACCCCGGCGCGCCGGCTCAGCATCGTGAGCGCGTACTTCCCGAGCGGATCGTCGGGCGAGCAGCGGCAGCTCGCGAAGTACCGCTTCCTCGAGTTGATCCGGCCGCGGCTGCTGCAACTGATCGCCGCTCGCGAGCTGATCGTCGTCGGCGACGTCAACATCGCCCACCAGCCGATCGACCTGAAGAACTGGCGCGGCAACCAGAAGAACAGCGGCTTCCTGCCCGAAGAACGCGCGTGGCTCACCGAGCTGCTCGGCGCCGGCGGCCTGGTCGACGTGTTCCGCCGGCTGAACCCGCACCCCGAGCAGTACACGTGGTGGAGCAACCGCGGCCAGGCGCGGGCGAAAAACGTCGGCTGGCGCATCGACTACCAATTGGCGACGCCGGCGGTCGCGGCGCTCGCGCGGCGCGAACACATCTACCGCGACGAGCGCTTCTCGGACCACGCACCGCTGACGATCGACTACGACTTCGACCTGTGAGCGCGTCGACGGACGGCCGCTCCCGCCTGCCGGCGCTGCGTCGATGCGCGCCGGACGGTCATGCCGGCACGCCCCGTGCTCGCCGATGGCAATGGAGTTTCTGACGACCGGCGACGGTCTGAAGCTGCACCTGCAGCGTTGGCCCGCGCCGGCTTCGGCCGCGCCGACCCGCGGCACGGTGCAGATCGTCCACGGCCTTGGCGAGCACATCGGGCGCTACGCCGCGCTCGCCGCGACGCTGAACGCCGCCGGCTGGCACGTCGTCGGCCACGACCAGCGCGGCCATGGTCGCAGCGACGGACCGCGCGGCGGTGTGCCGTCGGGGCATGCGCTGCTCGTCGACCTGGCGGCCGTCACCGACCATCTGCGCGCGGCGACGCGCGGGGCGCCGCACGTGCTGCTCGGCCACAGCCTCGGCGGCGTCGTCGCTGCGCGCTTCGTCGCCGAGGGGCTGCGCACCGCGCCGGCGCGCTGGCAGCGCGAGGTCGACGCGCTGGTGCTGTCGTCGCCGGCGCTCGACGCCGGGCTGTCGGCGGTCCAGCGAGCGCTGCTCGCGACGCTCGGCCGCGTCGCGCCGCGGCTGCGGCTGGGCAACGGGCTGCGGCCCGAATGGATCAGCCGCGACCCGGCGGTCGTTGCGGCGTACACCGCCGACCCGCTGGTGCACGACCGCGTGACGCCGCGATTGGTGCGCTGGCTCGTCGCCGCCGGCGCCGCGGCGCGCGACGCGGCGCCGCGCTGGCGCGTGCCGACGCTGCTACTGTGGGCCGGCGCCGACCGCTGCGTCGCGCCGCAGGGCAGCGCCGACTTCGCCGCCGCGGCGCCGCCGGCGGTGGTCACCGCCGAGCGCTACGACGAGATGGCGCACGAGATCTTCAACGAGCCCGACCGCGACCGCGCGGTCGCGACCCTGCTACGCTGGCTGGCAACGTCCGGCGCCGCCACCGCGGCGGGGTCGGTCGGCACCGCCACCGCCGCCCGGCCCGTCGCTGCCGGTGCGCCGTCGCTGCAGGAGAAAAGCCGATGAACGCCCCCGCCCGCCCGCCCGAGGTTGCCGCGCTCGCCGCGTTCGTCGACGACGCGTGGGACGCGCGCATCGTCCCTGCGCTCACCGACTACATCGCGGTACCGGCGAAGAGCCCGATGTTCGACGCCGACTGGGCCGCGCACGGGCTGATCGACCGCGTCGTTAGCGACGCCGCCGCGTGGGTCGAGAGCCGTCGCGTCGCAGGGATGACGGTCGAGGTGCTACGCTTGCCCGGGCGCACGCCGCTGATCTTCTTCGACGCGCCGGCGACCGCGCCCGGCAGCGGCGACACCGTGCTGCTGTACGGCCACCTCGACAAGCAGCCGGAGTTCAGCGGCTGGCGCACGCACGCCGGCCCGTGGACGCCGCTGTACGAGGGCGGCCGGCTGTATGGCCGCGGCGGCGCCGACGACGGCTACGCGGTCTACGCCGCGGTCACGGCGATCGAGGCGCTGGACCGCGAGCGCGTGCCGCGGCCGCGCTGCGTCGGCGTCATCGAGGCCAGCGAGGAGAGCGGCTCACCCGATCTGCCGGCGTATCTCGACGCCATCGGCGACCGACTCGGCCGCGTCGGTCTCGTCGTCTGCCTCGACAGCGGCGCCGGCAACTACGACCAGCTGTGGCTGACGACCAGCCTGCGCGGCAACGTCAGCGGCGTGCTGAAGGTCGAGATCCTGACCGAAGGCGTGCACTCGGGCGACGCCAGCGGCGTCGTGCCGTCGTCGTTCCGCATCCTGCGCCACGTGCTCGACCGGCTCGAGGACAGCGCCAGCGGCGAGCTGCTGCCCCCGGACTTCCACTGTGCGCTGCCGGCGGCGCGCCGGGCGCAGGCCGAGGCCACCGCGGCGATCCTCGGCGACGAGGTCTGGAAGCGCTACCCGTGGGCCTGCGGCGCCGACGGCGCGCCGGCGCTGCCGGTGACGACCGACCCGGTGCAGGCGCTGCTCAACCGCACGTGGAAGCCGACGCTCGCGGTCACCGGTGTCGACGGCATCCCCGAACTCGCCAGCGCCGGCAACGTGCTGCGGCCGTCCACCGCGTTCAAGCTGAGCCTGCGCCTGCCGCCGACGGTCGACGCCAACGCCGCGAGCCTCAAGCTGAAGTCGCTGCTCGAAGACGACGCGCCGTACCGCGCGAAGGTCACGTTCCACGCCGACGGCCGCGCCGGAGCGCTTGGCGCCGACGGCTGGGACGCGCCGGCGCTCGCGCCGTGGCTCGAATCCGCGCTCGACGCCGCTTCGAACGCGCACTTCGGCGCGCCGCTCGGCTACATCGGCCAGGGCGGGACGATCCCGCTGATGGGCATGCTCGCGAAGGGCTTCCCGCAGGCGCAGATGATGGTCTGCGGCGTGCTCGGGCCGAAGAGCAACGCCCACGGCCCGAACGAGTTCCTCGACGTGCCCTACGGCAAGAAGCTCACCGCGGCGGTGGCGCAGGTGATCGCGGCGTTTCCACGCTGAGCGTGGCCGGCGCATTGCGCCGCCGCGACCGCCACGCACCGACCAGCACCAGCAGCCCCGGCAGGCCGATCATCAGCCAGATGATCGTGCTGAGGTTGGCCTTGACCCACGGCACGTTGCCGAACAGGTAGCCCGCCAGCGTGATGCTGAACACCCAGACGACGCCGCCGGTGACGTCGTAGAACGTGAAGTGGCGCCGCGTCATCTGCGCGACGCCGGCGACGAACGGCGCGAACGTGCGCGCGAACGGCATGAAGCGCGCCAGCACGATCGTCACGCCGCCGTACTTCTCGTAGAACGCGTGCGTGCGGTCGAACGCCGCGCGGTTGAACCACCGCGACTGCTCCCAGCCGAACACGCGCGGCCCGACGAGCCGGCCGATCGCGTAGTTCGACTGGTTGCCGAGGATCGCCGCGGCGGTCAGCAGCACCAGCGACAGCGGCAGGTTCATCAAGCCCACGCCGCACAGCGCGCCGACGACGAACAGCAGCGAGTCGCCGGGCAGGAACGGCATCACGACGACGCCGGTCTCGACGAAGATGATCAGGAACAGCAGCGCATAGACCCAGCCGCCGTACGCCTGGACGAACTCGGTCAGGTGGCGGTCGACGTGGACGATGAAGTCGACGAGGCCGAGCAGCAGGTCCATCGCGGGCTCAGGCGGTCGCCGCCGCCGACCTTGCCGGCGCCGCCGCAGCGTCGCCGTCGTCGGCCGCCGGCAGGTCGGGCAGGAAGCCGCCGCTCTGGTGCGCCCACAGCCGCGCGTAGTGGCCGTCGGCGGCGAGCAGCTCGGCGTGGCTGCCTTGCTCGACGATGCGGCCGCGGTCGAGCACGACGAGGCGGTCCATCCGCGCGATCGTGCTCAGCCGGTGGGCGATCGCGATCACCGTCTTGCCCTCCATCAGCCCGAGCAGCTGGCTCTGGATCGCGAGCTCGACCTCGCTGTCCAGCGCCGACGTCGCCTCGTCGAGCACCAGGATCGGCGCGTCCTTCAGCACGACGCGGGCGATGGCGATGCGCTGCCGCTGGCCGCCCGACAGCTTCACGCCGCGCTCGCCGACGTGGGCGTCGTAGCCGCTGCGGCCGTGCCAGTCCTGCAGCCCGACGATGAAGTCGTGGGCCTGCGCCTTGCGCGCCGCGGCCTCGATCTGCGCCGGCGTCGCGCCGGGGCGGCCGTAGCCTATGTTGGCGGCGATCGAGCGGTGCAGCAGCGACGTGTCCTGCGTCACCATGCCGATCGCCGCGCGCAGGCTTTCCTGCGTCACGTCGCGCACGTCGGTGCCGTCGATCGTGATCGCGCCGTGGCCCGGTTCCAAGTCGTGGAAGCGCAGCAGCAGGTTCACGAGCGTGCTCTTGCCCGCGCCCGACCGGCCGACGAGGCCGACGCGCTCGCCGGGGCGGATCAAGAGACTCAGGTCGTCGAGCACCGCGGTGCCGTCGGCGCGGCCGTAGCCGAAGCGCACGCGGTCGAAGCGGATCTCGCCGCCGGCCGGCGCGGGTTCGACGACCAGCTCGCGCGCGCCGTCGCGGTCGCTCATCGAGTGCGGCACGGCGATCGACAGCATCCCTTCCTGGACGACGCCGACGTTCTCGAAGATGCCGGTCACTTCCCAGCTGACCCAGCCGGCGACGTTGGCGATCGTCCACGCCAGCGGCAGCGCGGTGGCGACGGTGCCGGCGTCGACCGTGCCTCGCGCCCACAGCGCGATGCCGATCGCCGCGGTGGCGACCAGCAGCACCGCGTTCAGCGCCGACAGCGTCGTCATGAACGTCGTGATCAGCCGCATGTGGCGGGCGATCGCCGCGTTGTGCTCGTCGATCACTTCGCGCACGTAGGCGTCCTCGTCGCGCGCGCGGGCGAACAGCTTGACCGTGAGGATGTTGGTGTAGCTGTCGACGACGCGGCCCATCACCTGGCTGCGCACTTCCGAGCTCGCCTTCGCCAGGTCGCGCATCTGCGGCACGAAGTGGCGCAGGAAGACGACGTAGCCGGCGAACCACGCCGCCGTCGGCAGCGCCAGCCGCCAGTCGGCCAGCGCCATCAGCGCCATCGCCGACGCGCCGTACACCGCGATGTACCAGACCGCGCGGATCGACGAGACGACGCTCTCGCGCACCGCGTTGCCGGTCTGCATCACGCGGTTGGCGATGCGGCCGGCGAAGTCGTTCTGGAAGAACGGCCAGCTCTGACGGACGACGTGCCAGTGGCTCTGCCAGCGGATCAGGCTCGTCATGCCGCCGAGCACCGCGTTGTTGCGCACCAGGCTGTCGAGCAGCAGCGCCGCCGGGCGGCCGAGCAGCACCAGCGCGGCCATCGCGACCAGCCCCGGCGTCGCGTCGGCCAGCGCCGCGGCACGGTCGCCGGCTTCCATCAGCCGCACGAGGCGGCCGATGAACACCGGGATCACGGTGTCGATCAGCGCGACGAGCATCCCGGTGGCGAACATCGCCGCGAACAGCCCGCGCGCCTGGCGCACGTAGTGCCAGTAGAACGCGACGAGGCCGGCCGGCGGCGCGCTGCCGGCGTGCGCGGTCGGGCGGATGCGGGATTCGAAGAACGCGAACAGCGACGGCATCGAGGCGCGGGGCGGGCGTGACGTGCGGCGAACCGCGAACCGCCGGGGAGTCGGCGGGCGGCCATTGTCGGCGCCCGCGTCAGAACGTGTAGCCGGTGCGCACCGCCGCGGCCGGCAGCGGCGCGAGCAGCGGCAGCAGCGGCGCCAGCGGGGCGTAGCGCGCCGCGACCTTCGTCGCGTAGGCCGCGAACCGCGGCAGGTCGGCCGCGTAGGCCGGCTTGGCGTCGCGGTGCTTCAGGCGACAGAAGATCCCCATCACGCGCAGGTGGCGCCACAGGCCGATCCATTCGACTTGCCGCCAGACCTCGCCGAAGTCGGCATCGACCGGCAGCCCCGCGGCGCGCGCGTGCTGCCACCAGCGGACCGTCCAGTCGATCTCGCGCTCCTCGTCCCACGACACGAACGCGTCGCGCAGCAGCGACGCGACGTCGTGGCCGATCGGCCCGGCGAACGCGTCCTGAAAGTCGAGCACGCCGGGGTTGGCCTCGCCGTCGCAGCGCATCAGGTTGCGCGGCATCCAGTCGGCGTGCACCGCGACGACCGGCTGCGCCAGCGCGCTGGCGACGAGCCGCTCGCAGACGGTCGCCCAGCGCGCGCGGTCGGCGTCGTCCCACGCGATGCCGAACTCGCGCTCGATGCACCACGTCGCAAAGAGGTCGAGCTCGGTGTGCAGCATCGCCGCGTCGCAGCGCGGCAGCGCCGAAGGGGGCACGCCGCGTTGCAGCCGGACCAGCGCGGCGAACGCGTCGCGCATCAATGCGTCGGCGCCGGCCGCATCGGCGGCGCGCAGCTCGTCAAGGTAGACGCGCGTGCCGAGGTCGGTCAGCAGCAGGAAGCCGCGGTCGACGTCGGCTTCAAGCACGCGCGGCGCGTTCAAGCCCGCGTCGCGCAGCAGCGCGGCCATCCGCACGAACGGCCGCACGTCTTCGTGCGGCGGCGGCGCGTCCATCACGATCCACGTCGACGCCGCGGCGTCGTGGTCGGCCGCGACGCGCCAGTAGCGGCGAAAGCTCGCGTCGGACGACGCCGCTGCGAGCGACCGCGGATCGATGCCGTGGCGAGGGGCGACGCCGTCGAGCCAGCGCGTCAGCGCCGCGGCGCGCGCGCGGTCGAGGTCGGGGGTGGCGGCAGCGGGCATCGACGCGGCGGCAGCGCCGTCGCCACCGTCGCGGCGCCGCGCAAGCGCCGAGCAGGGATCGGGGGCTGACAGGGGCTCGGGGATAATCGATTCTAGTGACGGGCCCCTCGGCGACGACGGCGCCGCATCGTCGATCCGCCGCCGCGACACTGCCAGCCCACGCCGATGACCGCATGCCGCCCGTCCCGCTGATCGTGGCCTGGTTGCTCGGCGGGGCCGCGCTGCACGCCGCGGCGCAGCTGCCGACCGCGCCGGCGGCGAATGCGGCCGCAGCCGCGAGCGCGCCGCCGGCGGCGCCGCCGCTCGCGCTCGAGCCCAGCCGGGCGATCGCACCGCCGCCGCGCAGCGGCGACGACGCTCCGCTACACGTCGAAGCCGGCCGCGTGACGACGATCCCCGACGTCGAGACCGAGGCCAGCGACGGCGTCGTGCTGCGCCGCCGCGGTGTCGTCGTGCGCACCGAGCGGCTGCGCTACGACCACGCCGAAGACCTGTTGCGCGCCGAGGGCCACGTTCGCATCGAGCACGAAGGCGCGGTCTACGAAGGGCCGGTGCTCGAATTGCGCGTGCAGCGCTTCGAAGGCTATTTCGACGCGCCGAGCTACACCTTCACGCAGCTCGACGCCGGCGGCAGCGCGGCACGGGTCGAGTTCCTCGGCCCGGGGCGGGTGCGAGCGGTCGACGCCATCTACACGAGCTGCCCGCGCGACGGCGTCGACGAGCCCGACTGGGTGCTGCGCGCGCGCCGCGTCGAGATCGACTTCGACGCCAACGAAGGCGTCGCCGAAGGCGGCCAGCTGCGCTTCCTCGGCCGGCCGATCCTGGCGCTGCCGGTGCTGAGCTTTCCGGTCGGCGACGCGCGCAAGACCGGCTGGCTGCCGCCGACGGTGAGCCTGGACAACCGCAGCGGCCTCGAGGTATCGGCGCCGTTCTACTGGAACATCGCGGAAAACCGCGACGCGACGCTGGCGCCGCGCGTGCTGACGCGCCGCGGCTTCGGCGTCGACGCCGAGTTCCGCTACCTCGAACCGAAGTACGGCGGCACGGTGGCGCTGAATTGGCTGCCGATCGACCGCGTCGCCGACCGGCAGCGCGCCGAGTGGCAGTGGCTGCACGCCGGCCGGCTCGGCGGCGGCTTCGCCTACAGCGCCGACATCGACCGTGTGTCCGATGATGCGTACTGGAAGGACTTTGCGAGCGACCGGCGCGGCTTCACGCCGCGGCTGCTGCCGGCGCGGCTGGCGCTCGAGCGGCCGTGGCAATGGTCGCGCGGCAGCGGCACCGCCTACCTGCGCACGACGCAGTGGCAGGTGCTGCAGGCCAGCGAGGCGTTCATCGTGTCGCCGTACGAACGCAGCCCGCAGCTCGGCGTCACCGCGGCCGCAAGCTTCGGCGCATTCGACGTCGCGACGCAGGCCGAGGTCAACCGCTTCACGCTGCCGCGCGGGCAGGAGACGACGACCGCGCGGCCGACCGGCGAGCGCGCGCACTGGCTCGGCGCGGTATCGCGGCCGTTCCGCGAGCCCGGGTGGTGGGTCGTGCCGAAGCTGTCGTTCAACGCCGCGGGCTACCGCACCGCGTACCACGACGCCGTGGGCACCTCGCGCCGCGACGACGATGCGCGCGTGATCCCGACGTTCAGCGTCGACACCGGCGCCGAGTTCGCGCGCCGCACCGCGGCCTTCGGCCGCGACCTCGTGCAGACGCTCGAGCCGCGCCTGCTGTACGTGAACACGCCGTATCGCGAGCAGCGCCACCTGCCGAACTACGACGCGGCGGGCAAGGACTTCAACTTCGTTTCGCTGTTCACCGACAACGCGTTCTCGGGCGTCGACCGCGTGTCCGACGCGCACCAAGTCACCGCCGGCGTGACGACGCGGCTCGTCGACGCGGCCACCGGCGAGGAACGGCTGCGGCTCGGCTTCGCGCAGCGTTACCTGTTGCGGTCGCAGCGCGTGACCGCGCAGCCCGACGGCACGGCCGACGGCGAGCCGCTGACGCAGCGCTGGTCCGACGCGCTGCTCGTCGGGTCGACCAACGTCCTGCCGGCGTGGACGCTCGACGCCGCGGTGCAGTACAGCCCCGACCTCGCGCGGTCGGTGCGGTCGGTGTTGGGGGCGCGCTGGGCGCCGGGGCCGTTTCGCACCGTCGGCGCGACGTACCGCTACGCCCGCGGCCTCAGCGAGCAGGTCGAGCTCGGCTGGCAGTGGCCGGTCGCCGGCGCCGCGCGCGAGCTCGACGGCGACCGCGCTGCGGCGGCCACCGGCGGCCGCTGCAGCGGCGCGTGGTATTCGGTCGGCCGCGTCGTCTACAGCCTGCGCGACAGCCGCTTCACCGACTCGGTGTTGGGGCTCGAATACGACGCCGGCTGCTGGATCGCACGCGTCGTCGCGTTGCGGCTGTCGACCGGGCTCAGTGAAGCGACGACGCGGCTCGCGTTGCAGCTCGAGTTCACCGGGCTGTCGCGGCTCAACGTCGGCGCCAACCCGCTGAAAGTCTTGAAGGACAATATTCCCGGCTATCGCATGCTGCGCGACGACGACGGCGAGTCGCCGCTCGCATCGTCGCGTTAGTCCGCGCCGCGCGGCGCGTCCTTCCACCGGTCGTTCCACCGTCCACCATGACCGACGCTACCCGGCGCCGTCCGCGCGCCTCGACCACCGCGGCGCTGGCACTGGCGCTCGTCGTCGGCAGCGCGGCGCAGGCGCAATCGGCGGCGCCGCCGCCGACGACGCCGGCGCGCGCCGTGCGCAGCGGCGACTACATCGTCGCCGTCGTCAACCAGGAGCTCGTCACCGCCGGCGAGGTGCAACGGCGCATCGACCTCGCTCGCGGCGAGGCCGCGCGCAGCGGCCAACGGCTGCCGCCCGACGGCGAGCTGCGCCGCCAGGTCGTCGAGGCGCTGATCGACGAGCGCGCGATGGTCACCGCCGCGCGCGAAAGCGGCATGAGCGTCGACGACGAGGAGCTCGACCGCGCGGTGGCCAACATCGCGCAGCAGAACCAGGTGTCGATGGACACGCTGCGCCGCCGGCTACGCGAGCAGGGCGTCGACTACGGCCAGTTCCGCGCCAACGTGCGCGACCAGATCCTGATCGAGCGGCTGCGCGAGCGCGAGGTCTACCAGCGCATCCGCGTCGGCGACGACGAGATCGACCGCGCGCTCGCCGCGCAGCGCGCCGCCGCCGGCAGCGACGCGCCGACGAACATCGCGCAGATCCTCGTCACCGTGCCCGACGGCGCCGACGCCGCGACCGTCGCCGCGCGCCGCGAACGCGCCGAAGCCGCGCTGGCGCGGGTGCGCGCCGGCGAGCCGTTCGCCGACGTCGCGCGCGCCGTTTCGGAAGACGGCAACCGCGAACGCGGCGGCGAGATCGGGCTGCGGCCGGCGTCGCGGCTGCCCGACGTGTTCGTCGCCGCGACGCGCGACTTGAAACCGGGCGACGTCGCGCCGCAGCTGCTGCGCACCGGCGCCGGCTTTCACGTGCTGAAGCTGCTGGCGCGCGACGAGCCCGAACTCGGCCGCGTGCAGCAGACGCGCGTGCGCCATGTGCTGCTGCGGCCGTCGGCGCAGCTGCCGGCCGACGTCGCCGCGCGTCGCCTCGTCGAATACCGGCGGCAGATCGAAAGCGGCGCGGCGACCTTCGAGGACATCGCGCGGCGCTACAGCGAGGACGGTTCGGCCGCCGGCGGCGGCGAACTCGGCTGGGCAACCGCCGGACAGATGGTTCCCGAGTTCGAACAGGCGATGGCAGCGCTGCCGATCGGCGGGCTGTCGCAGCCCGTCGAGTCGCGCTTCGGCCTGCACCTGATCCAGCACTCGAAGGAGGTTGCCCTCGTCGCGTCCCACGTAGTTGAGAGCCACGCCAAGTTGTGGAGGGCCGTGCTGGTCAGAGATAACCATTGGCGTACCCGGCGCAATCGTCTCGGCCTCCGCCTGCCGCACGAGGACAATTCCCGGAGACTGATGAGCGGCAACCGATCCAATCAGGTCCGACTGATTGATCGGACGAGGCCTCCCCATGAACCACAGGATGAATCCCGCTATCGCCTCGAGCGGCCGAAGAACCGCAATTGCGATAAACGTGGCGAGAATTGCAAACACCTCGATTGGCGCGTCACGATGGAACAGCCAAACAGCTGCGGTCATCACGAAGCCGAAAATGATGTTAGGGCTGCCTAGCCCGAC
>CBDUBX010000043.1:0-13633 GCA_965365495.1 uncultured Burkholderiales bacterium | reverse complement strand
ATGGCGCGCGAGCTGTTCCCCGGCAAGGGCAACTCGCTCGACGCGCTGTGCCGGCGGCTCGAAGTCGACAACTCGCGCCGCGAACTGCACGGCGCGCTGCTCGACGCCGGCCTGCTCGCCGAGGTCTACCTGCGGATGACGCGCGGCCAGCGCGCGCTGGTGATCGACGTCGGCGACGACGCCGAAGCGGCGCTGGCGTACGCCGCGGTCGACCTCGCGTCGCTGGTGCTGCCGGTGCTGCGCGCGAGCGACTTCGAAGCCGCGGCCCACGCCGCGGTGATCGCGGCGATCGCCAAGGGCTGCGGCGGCCGCGCCGTGTGGCCGCAAGCGGCGCCGGCGCCCGAGGTCCAACTGGCATAATCGCCGCCCCGGCGCGCCGCCGATCGACGCGGCCCGAGCGGGCGGTTAGCTCAGCGGTAGAGCACTGCCTTCACACGGCAGGGGTCGCAGGTTCGAACCCTGCACCGCCCACCACACGGCGGGTCGCCGGCGAGCGTCGGCAGCGTCGGAACGGTGCGCCTGCACCTCACCGACCGTCGGGAACGACGAACCCCGCACGGCGCGGCCCTTCAGGCGCGCGGCGGCGTCGCCGCAGGCGGCGTCAACGCCGCGCGCAGCCGCCCTTCGGCGTCGTTGGCCGAGTCGGCGGCGATCAGGATCTTCTGGATCTGCGCCGGCGACAGCGCGCCGTCGCGGTAGTCGGTGGCCAGCCGCGCGGCGTGCGGAACAGCGTCCGGGAAGAACCGCAGCAGCATCCCCTGCAGCTGTTCGGCGTCGGCGTTGCCGAGCTCGATCTCGACGTCGATGCGGCCGGGGCGGATCAGCGCCGGGTCGAGACGTTCGCGGTGGTTCGTCGTCAGCACGACGATCCGCCCTTCCTGCGCGCCGACGCCGTCGAGCGCGTTGAGCAGCCCCGAGAAGCTGACCGTGATGCGCGCGTCCTGCTTGTCGCGGGCGTTGAAGAACGCGTCGATGTCCTCGATCAGGATCAGCGACCGCGGCGGCGTGCTCTGCAACTGGTTGGCGAGCATCGCGTCGGTGAGCTTCGGGTTGTTCAGCGACATCGCGCACAGCTTCAGCCGCAGCTCGCCGGCCAGCGCGTAGGCGACGCTCGTCTTGCCGGTGCCCGGCGGGCCGTACAGCAAATAGCCGCGGCGCCACGGCACGCCCATCCGCGCATACCAGTCGCGGCGCGAGAAGAACGCGTGGATGTCGTCGTGCAGCCGGCGCGCCACGCCGGCCTCGAGCACCACCGACTCGAGGCTGCGCCGCGGCTTGCTGTCGGCCAGGCGCCAGGTATCGCTCCAGCTGTCGACGCTGTAGAGCATCAGCCGGTTGGCGCGGCGTTCGCCGGCGTGGCGCGCCACCGACTGCAGCAGGTCTTCCATCAAGCGCCGCGTGCCGAACAGCGCCGCCAAGTGCACCGTCTCGATGACCTGCAGGTTCATCGAGATCTCGCGCTGCATCCACATGAAGCGCCCTCGGTACCAGAAGAAGTGCAGTCCCGCGGGGCTGAAGTGCAGCCGCGGCGTGTCGTCGACCGCCGCGGCGTCGTCTTCCACCGACGGCGGCGCCTGCACGACCGTGAACCAGCGGCTGCGGCGGCCGAAGTGCTGATCGTTGAGCCAGGCGACGAACGCCGCGAACAGGTCGTTGCGGCTGTCGAGCGTGGCGGTCACGATGAACGCCCGCTTGGCGTGGTTCCACAGCGCGCCCGGCAGGTTGCGCAGCGATGCGGCGACGACGCCGACGAGCCCCAGCGCGACGGCGCCGGCGACGACCTGGTTGGCGAGCTGCGCGCGCAGCGTTTCGATGAAGTCGTGCCACATGATTGGGGGTCGTCAGCAAGATTCGGCCGCGGGCAAACGGCGGCATCGATGCGCCGGTTGCGGCACGAACCCTCTCGACCACTGTAGCGCCATGCACCCACCCCATCAGCCCCTGCTCGGCATCGCCTTCGTGGTCGGCGCGGCGGCCTGCTTCGCGGTGATGGACACGACGGTGCGCTACCTCGGCGCGTACTTCTCGCTCGCCATCGTGCTCTCCGCACGCTACGGCGTGCACGCGACGATCATGACCGCGTGGGTCGCGCTGTCGCCGCGGCGGTCGTTCCGCACCGCCAACCCGATGTTCCAGATCGCGCGCGGCGCGCTGTTGACGTTCTCGTCGTCGATGGCGTTCGCCGCGCTCCGGCGCATGCCGGTGGCCGAGTTCACCGCGATCGTGATGCTGACACCGGTGCTGGCGACGCTGGTGGCACGCGTCTGGCTCGGCGAGCGCGTCTCGCCGCTGCGCTGGGCGCTCGTCGTCGCCGGCTTCGTCGGCGCGGTGATCGTCATCCGGCCCGGCAGCGGCGTCGTCGGCTGGGCGGCGCTGATGCCGCTGGCCGCAGCGCTGTCGAATGCGGTGTTCCAGATCATGACCAGCCGCTACGCGCCGCACGAAGACCCGTACACGACGAATTTCTACACCGGCGCCACCGGGCTCGCGATCGCGACGCCGATCCTGCTCGCGACCGCGATCGACCCGATGGACACGTTGCTCGCCGCGCCGCCGCTGCACGTCGCATTGCTCGTCGGCGTCGCCGTGCTCGGCACCGCCGGCCATCTGCTGCTGATCATGGCGCTCGGCAAGGCGCCGGCGTCGACGCTGATGCCGTTTCAGTACGCGCAGCTGGCGATCGCCGCGGGCGCCGGCTACGTGGCGTTCGGCCTCGTTCCCGATGCACTCGGCTGGCTGGGCATGGCGATCATCGGTGTCTGCGGCGCGGCCAGCGCTTGGCTCAATGTGCGTGCCGCGGCCGAGCGGCAGCGGCCCGTCGGTGCGGTCCAGGTCGACACGCTGGGAGATTGAGTGGTCGCCACCGAGGATGGCGCGCGTCTGCGGCAACCCGCGCCTCGGATGCGGGTGTTGCCGCTGGACCGGCGCGCGGCGGCGCGATACAACCGCAGCGGCCCGCGCACACGCGGCGAAGGCACGGGAGGAGCGATGGTCTTTCGATCGAAAGTCGACGTCTGGGTCGTTCTGGTGCTGTTCGTCGCGCTGCTGGCACCGTGGGTCGTCGAAGGCGAGTCGATCCGTCGCGGCGACTGGGTGGCGGCGGTCATTCCGCTGGCGGTGTCGCTGTTGGTCGTGGGGCTCGTCGTGCCGACCCGCTACCGCGTCACCGACCGCGACATCCTCGTCCGCTGCGGCCCGTTCCGCTGGTCGATCCCGGTGGCATCGGTCGTGAAGATCGAACCGACGCGGACGGTGTGGTCGAGCCCGGCGCTTTCGCTCGACCGGCTGCGCATCGATTACCGCGTCGGTCGCGCGGTGTCGACGCTGATGGTGTCGCCCGCCGACAAGGACGGGTTCCGCGCCGCGGTGGCGGCGGCGCAGGCGGTAGGCTGACGCGGTGTACGGCTTGATCGGAAGCTTCAGCGCCGCCGCCGGCAGGCGCGACGAACTCGTCGCCGTTCTGCTCGGCGACGTCGGCGAGATGCCGGGCTGCCGCAGCTACGTCGTCGCCCTCGACCCCGGCGACGACGCGAAGGTGTGGGTCACCGAGGTCTGGGACTCGGCCGACGCGCACAAGGCATCGCTCGAACTGCCGGCAGTGAAGGCGGCGATCGCGCGCGCGATGCCGCTGATCGCCGGCTTCGGCGAGCACCGCGAGACGCGCGTCGTCGGCGGTCACGGCCTGGCCGCGGCCTGACGCGACGCCGTCGGCGCCCGAAGCGAAAGCCACGCCGATGGCCGCCGCGCCGCCGCCGCGCGACGTGCCCGGCAAGCGACTGTGGGCGATCGCCGAGGGCTACATCCCGTCGGCGAGCACCGGCGACGGCCGCGCGTTCCAGAGCCACGAGACGGTGTGCCTGCTCAATGCCGGCGACGACGATGCGCACGTCGAGATCACGCTGTACTTCACCGACCGCGAGCCGGTCGGCCCCTACCGCATGACGGTCGCAGCGCGGCGCACGCTGCATCTGCGCTTCAACGATCTGAACGACCCGCCGGTGCCGCGCGACACCGACTACGCGAGCGTCATCGTCTCGGATCGGCCGATCGTCGCGCAGCACACGCGGCTCGATTCGCGTCAGGCGGCGCTGGCGCTGTTGAGCACGGTGGCGTACGGGCAGTGAGCGAAGTCGCCGCAAGGTCCGGCGACGCCCACGGCCGACGCCACGCGCGCGACGGCGACGCTGGCCGTGGCGCCGCGGCCGCGCAGCGCCAATGAACCGCGTCGCCCGCGTCGCCCGCGTCGCCCGCGTCGAATTCGCCGACGTCGCGCTGACTGTGGCCCACGGCACGGCCCGCGTCGCGCGCGCCGTGGCCACCGGCGTCGACGCGGCGCCGGCGTTCGACCGCGCATCGTTCGCACAGCTTCAGGTCAACGGCGTCGACTTCGTGCTGCCGCTCGGTGGCACGGCGGGCATCGCGACGCGTCCCATCGCGCGCGGCGCGTGGCGCGTCGAGCCGGCCGCCGGTATGGACGGCCGCATCCACGCGTACGTGAAGGACGCCGCGTGGGTCGTCGACGCCGACGTGACGCTGCCGATCGTCGAGGGCCGCATCGACTTCGCCCGCGCCACCGTGGCCCACGTCGGCCCCGACTCGGCGCTGCGCCTCGGCCGCGGCGAGCTGTACGTCGACGCGCCGAACGGCCGCCGCGCGCTGGTGCGCTTTCCCGGCCACGTGCCGCCGGGCGCGCACTTCGAATCGCGCGGCCCGCTGACCGCGGCCGATGCGCCGCGCCGCGGCGCGATCGACCTGCAGCCGTTCGTCGAGGCGCTGCTGTCCGGGCGGGTGCACGCGGTGCCGGCCGCCGGCGCGTCGGCGATGGTCGAACGGGTGCGGCTGGCTGGCGAGCTGCAGCTCGGCGACGGCGTCGTCGGCGACGCGCGCAGCTCGCTGACGCTGACCGGCCGCGCGCAGGGCAGGAACCGCGTCGAGCTGTCGTCGCCGGCCGATCGGCGTGGCTTCGGCGTGCGCATCGCGCAGCTGTCGGCGGTCGACCTCATGTTGCACGCGGCGGACCGCGCCCTCACCGCGGCAAGGCTCGTAGCGTCGGTCGAGCTGCGGCTGCGCGTCGGTGCCGCGCCGGTCATCGAGGGTCGCATCGTCGAAGCGACGCTCGACGACGTGACGATCGGCCCCGCGCCGGCGAATCCCGACAACCGCGGCAAGACCGGCGACGTCGGCGGCACCACCGCGCCGCCCGCGCCGCCGGCGCCGCCCGCGTCGCCTACTGCACGCTGATCTGCTTGACCGTCGGCGATGCGTCGAAGATCAGCATCGCCGGCCACGTCGGCCACGTCACGCCGAGCGCGGCGTGGTTCGGGTCGCCGTTGCGCGCGAACGCGCCGAGGCTCTTCATCATTGCGTCCGACAGTTCGAGCCGGCCGGCGCGGTTGGCGTTGCTCGCGATGACGTTGGAAAACAGCGACGGGCCGAAGTTGCCGAACACGAACGGCAGGTCGAAGACGTGCGCCGCGCCGTAGATGTCGTCCCACGGTGCCGGCTCCTCGTCCCAGTCGAAGCGGTAGTACCAGACGTCGTCCTGCTGCGACTTCAGTGTGTTCAACACGTTGTCGCGGCTGACGCCGAAGAAGATCGCATTCAGCAGGTCGGTGCGCGCGGTGAACCCTGTCGTCGGCGTGTCGACCGGCAGGTACTGCGCCGGGATCCAGCTGTCGATCGACACCGACGGCGCAGCGTTCGGGTCGTAGGCGAACTGCGTCGCGAACAGCGTCGCGTCGCTGACGAGGCGGCCGCTCGCGCCGCCGAGTGCCGGCGACAGCGCGAGAAAGGTCGGGAACAGCTTGGCCTCGTCGCGCGTGTTGCCGGCGAGCACCGGAACTTCGAGGTAGTCGCCGGCGGCGATCGCGGCGATCGGGTCGACCGGCAGCACGGCGCCGTCGGGGATCGGCCCCGAACCGGCCAACCCCGCCGGGGCCAGCCGCGTCAGCAGCGTGCCGAGCAGCGTCGCGGCGCTCTTGCCGCGCAGGTAGTCGGCCACTTGGGCGCTGGTGCGTGCCGCGATCCACGTCTGCGCAGCGGCGGCGTCGGCCGCGGTGCCGTCGGCGATCAGCGACTGCGTCAGCAGCGCGTTGCCCTGCGCCAGCGCGGTCGACGCCGGGTTCAGCGTCGGCAGGCTGCCGGGCGGAAGGTTCGTCGCCAGCGAGATGCCGCCCGACAGCGGCACCGCGCGGTGCATCAGCGCCGGGTTCGCGTTGACGACCAGCGGCGACGTCAGCAGCGCCCAGACGTCGATCGCGCCGGCCGACTGTCCCATCACGGTGACGTTGGCGGGGTCGCCGCCGAACCCCGCGATGTTGCGGTTGACGAAGCGCAGCGCCTGGATCTGGTCGAGCAGCGCGAAGTTGCCCGAGTCGTTGGCCGCGCTGCTGCCGTCTTTCAGCTGCGGCAGGTTCAGGAAGCCGAAGATGCCGAGCCGGTAGTTGGCGGTGACGACGACGACGTTGGCGGTCTTGGCGAGCATCGCGCCGTCGTAGACCGGGTCGGCGGTGTAGCCCGAAACGTTGCTGCCGCCGTGGACGAAGACGACGACCGGCAGGTTGCGCTCGTCGGTCGCCGGGCGCCAGATGTTCAGGTACAGGCAGTCCTCGCTGCCGACGGCCTGGTTCAGCGTCGTGCCGATCGTCGCGTCGTAGGTGTTGTTCGCGCCGGGGCCGTAGATGCGGCCGTACTGCACGCAGGCGTTGCCGAAGCGCGTCGCGTCGAGCGCGCTGCTCCACGCGGCGGGTTCGACCGGCGCCTTCCAGCGCAGCGCGCCGACCGGCGGCTGCGCGAACGGCACGCCCTTCCAGGAGTAGGTGCCGCTGGCCGCGTCTTCGGCGCCGACGACGACGCCGTATTGCGTCGTGCGGTCGGTCGGCGGCACCCCACTGCCGCCGCACGCGGCGAGCGCCATGCCCGTGGCGAAAGCCCACGCCGTCGTCGTCCGCCCGCTGGTCGTCATGCGCGTCTCCTCGTCGTTGCCGAGCGGAACATCGTATCGACCGGCGCGCCGTGCGGTGTCGGTATCGCCCCGGTGGCGGCCAAGGCACGCCGTCTATCATCGACCGCACCGCCGAACACCGCCCTTGGCGCTGCTCGTCGCCGCGGGCCGCACGGGCCGCGCGCGGCGACGGCGCCGGGACCTCACCGATGACCCCGCCGCCTTATCCGAAGAGCCGCCCGCGCCGGCTGCGCCGCGACGCCGCGACGCGCGCGCTGGTGCGCGAGCACCGCCTCGCCGCCGAAGACTTCATCCTGCCGGTGTTCGTCCTCGACGGCGAGCGCCAGGTGCAGGACGTCGCCAGCATGCCCGGCGTGCAGCGGCGCAGCGTCGACGGGCTGTACGCCGTCGCCGAAGAATGCGTCGCCCTCGGCATCCCGGTGCTGGCGCTGTTCCCGGTGATCGACCCGGCCCTGAAGACGCCCGACGGCGTGCGCGCCACCGACCCCGAAGGCCTGGTGCCGCGAACCGTGCGCGAGCTGAAGAGGCGCTTCCCGGAACTCGCGCTGCTGACCGACGTCGCGCTCGACCCGTACACGAGCCACGGCCAGGACGGCCTGCTCGACGACAGCGGCTACATCGTCAACGACCCGACGGTGGCGGTGCTGCGCGAGCAGGCGCTGCTGCAGGCCGAGGCCGGCGTCGACATCGTGGCGCCCAGCGACATGATGGACGGCCGCATCGGCGCGATCCGCGACGCGCTCGAGGCCGCCGGCCACGTGCACACCCGCATCATGGCCTATAGCGCCAAGTACGCGAGCGCGTTCTACGGCCCGTTCCGCGACGCCGTCGGCAGCGCCGCCAACCTCGGCAAGAGCGACAAGAAGGTCTACCAGATGGACCCCGGCAACGGCGACGAGGCGCTGCGCGAAGTGGCGCTGGACATCGCCGAGGGCGCCGACATGGTGATGGTCAAGCCGGGCATGCCGTACCTCGACATCGTTCGCCGCGTGAAGGACGATTTCCGCGTGCCGACCTTCGCCTACCAGGTCAGCGGCGAGTACGCGATGCTGAAAGCCGCGGCTGCAAACGGCTGGCTCGACCACGACGCGGTGATGCTCGAAGCGCTGCTCGCGTTCAAGCGCGCCGGCGCCGACGGTGTGCTGAGCTACTTCGCGCTCGACGCGGCGCGGCTGCTGCGCCGCCGCTGAGGCGGCGCCGCGGCGACGTCGCTTGTCACGCGGCGCGATGCGCGTCTTCCACGTCCACGGCGACGCGTTCGTCGAACTCGACGAGCCGCCGGCAGCGCTGCCGGCGCTGGGCTTCGTGTGGATCGGCATCGCGCGCAGCGCATTCCGCGAGCGCAGCGGCGAGCTGCAGGCGTGGCTGCAGACGTGGGGCGTCGGCACGCTCGTCGACCTGCACGTGTCCGACCTGCTGAACGACCAGCTGCCGAGCCACTTCGACTACACGTCGTGGTACGACCTGATGGTGTTCCGCCGCCTGATCGCGCTGGCGCCGGCCGACAACGACAACGGCAACAGCAACAGCAACGGCAGCGGCGACGGCATCGCCAACGGCGGCACGCCGCCGCGCGTCGCGCTGGCGCAGGTCGACACGATCCCGGTCGGCTTCGCGGTCTTCGACCGCGTGCTGCTCACCGTGCACTCCGACGATTGCGCGGTTCGCGAGCATTTCGCCGCGCGGCTGACGAACCTGGCCGGCGGCGGCGACGGCCGCGGCGGCGCGCGGCTGCCCGCCAGCCCCGCCGACCTGATGCTGCGCATGGTCAACCACATGGTCGACGCCTACCTCGAGCTGCGCCGGCTGTTGACCCGCCAGCTCGGCGCGTTGCAGTCGCAGCTGCTCGACCCGACCAGCCGCTACTACGACTGGCAGGTGCTGCTCGAATCGCGCAGCGCGCTGCAGCTGCTCGAAGACATCTGCGAAGACCAGCGCAGCGCGGTGCAGGAGTGGATCGACGCGCTCGACGAGTGGCCCGACGACGGCGCGCCGCAGGCGCGGCGCGAGCGCGAGCTGCTGCGCGTGCGTTCGCGCGACGTGCTCGAGCACATCGAGCGCGTGCTGAGCCACGTCGGCCGCCTCGAGCAGGGCGCCGAAACCGCGGTGCAGATGCACTTCTCGGCGATCGGCCACCGCACCAACGACATCATGCGCACGCTGACGGTGCTGACCGCGATCTTCCTGCCGCTGAACCTGATCACCGGCTTCTTCGGCATGAACTTCGAGTTCCTGCCGCTGGTGCACAGCGCTACCGGCCAGTGGGTGGCGCTCGGCGCGATGGTCGCGATCGGCGTCGGTCTGATGCTCTGGTTCCGCCGCAAGCGGTACCTCGGGCGGGCGCGTTGAGCGCTGCGCCGCGCGACGCTGCTGCGGTTGCCGCGGCGGCGCGCGACGACGGCGGCAGCGGTCCCGCGCGCGGCCCCGACCCCGCTGCGCCGACCGGGTCGCGCCGGCGCCAGCTGTGGGTGCTGGTCGCGCTGACCGTGGTGTGGGGGCTGAACTGGCCGGTGATGAAGGTCGGGGTCAGCGGCCTGCCCGACGCGCCGCTGTCGTACCCGCCGCTGACCTTCCGCGCGGTGTCGATGTGGCTCGGGCTGCCGGTGCTCGGCGCGGCGCTGTTGTGGCTGCGCGTGCCGTTCGCGGTGCCGCGGCGGCACTGGCGCGAACTCGCGGTGCTGACGCTGACCAACATGCTCGTCTGGCACATCGTCGTCATCGTCGCGCTGCAGCAGCTGCAGTCGGGGCGCGCGGCGATCCTGGGCTACACGATGCCGGTGTTCGCCGCGGTGTGGGGGCGTTGGCACTACCGCGACCGGCTCGACGCGCGCCAGGCCGCCGGCGTCGCGGCCGCGGCGGTCGGCGTCGCGCTGCTGCTGTGGGGCGAGTTCGCGCGCTTCGCCGGTGCGCCGGCGGCGGCGCTGGCGGTGCTCGCCGCGGCCGCGGTGTGGGCGGTCGGCACGCACCGGCTGCGCCGCGCGGCGTTCGACGTGCCGCTGCTCGCGGTCGTGTTCTGGATGACGACCGCGACCGCGGTGGCGGTGACGCTGCTCGCCGCCGCCGTCGAGGGCGCGCGCTGGCAGGCGCCGCCGGCGCACGTCTGGGGGGCGATCGCCTACAACGCGGTCGGCGTCTTCGGCTTCGCCCACGCGGCGTGGTTCTATCTGGCGCGCACGCTGCCGCCGGTGGCCAGCACCGTCAGCGTGATGCTGATCCCGGTGCTCGGCGTGTTCTCGGGCGCCGTGTGGCTCGGCGAAGCGCTGCACCCGCGCGACTGGGCCGCGGTGGCGCTGATGGTCGCGGCGATCGGCCTGGTGTTGGCGCGCCGCGCCGGCTGAGTCGTCGTTCGACGTCGGGGCGCTACAGCGGCCGCTGGCGCGCCAGCGGCGGGTTGCGCGCGAAGTAGCGCGCGATGCCGGTGGCGATCGCGTCGACCAGCCGCGCGCGGTAGCCGGCGTCGCGCAGCAGCGCCTCTTCCTCGGGGTTGGAGATGAACGCCGTCTCGACCAGGATGCTCGGGATGTCGGGCGCCTTCAGCACCGCGAAGCCGGCCTGCTCGACGTGGCGCTTGTGCAGCCGGCCGACGCGGCCGACGCGGGTCAGCACTTCGCGGCCGAGCTGCAGGCTGTCCTTGATCTGCGCCGTCGTGCTCATGTCGAGCATCGCGCGCATCACCTGCGCGTCGCGCGTGCTCGCGACGTTGACGCCGCCGACGAGGTCCGACGCGTTCTCGCGCGCCGCCATCCAGCGCGCGGCGCTGCTCGACGCGCCCTTTTCCGACAGCGCGAAAACGCTCGCGCCGCGCGCTTCGGGGCGCATGAACGCGTCGGCGTGGATCGACACGAACAGGTCGGCCTGCACGCGCCGCGCCTTGCGCACGCGCTCGTGCAGCGGCACAAAGAAGTCGCCGTCGCGCGTCAGCATCACGCGCAGTCCGGGGCGGGCGTTCAGCGCGTCGCGAAGCAGCAGCGAGATCGCCAGGACGACGTCCTTCTCGCGCAGCCCGGTCGGGCCGATCGCACCGGGGTCCTCGCCGCCGTGGCCGGGGTCGATCGCGACGATGACGAGGCGGTCGACGCGGTCGCGCTCGGCGTCGGTCGGCGGCGTTGCGGCCGCGGCCGGCGGCAGCGGCGTCGCCGGCACCGGCAGCGGCGGCAGCGCCGCGGTCGAAGGTGGCGATGCCGGCAACGTCGGCGACGGCGTGGATGCCGATGCCGATGCCGATGCCGGCAGCGCCGCCGCCGCGGCGCTGCCCGCGCTGCGCCCGATCAGCGCCGCCAGCGCCGCTGAATCGGCGACGTCGGGCATCGACGCCGCGGCGCGCGGCGGCGCGGCCGGCGACGGCAACGGCAGCGGCGTCTCGACGCGCGCGATCAGCTCGCCGAGCGCGTCCTCGACCGCCTTCGCGGCGCGCTGCTCGGCGGCTTCCTTGTCGCGCACGAGAGCCAGCAGCGGGTCGGGCGCGGCGCGCGGGAACAGGTCGAATACGAGGCGGTGGCCGTAGCCGCCGGCACGACCGCCGGCGACCACCGGCGGCAGCGTGAACTGCTCGGGGCGCACCGCCTGCTTCAGGTCGAACACCAGTCGCACGACGCGCGGCCGGTACTGGCCGACGCGGACGCCGGCGATGTACGGGTCGTCGGGCCGCACCTTGCCGACGAGTTCGCGCAGCGCGCGGCTCGCCTCGAGGCCGTCGAGGTCGACGACCAGCCGCTCGGGCGCTTCGGTCAGCAAGTGCGTCGCGGCGAGCGCGGCGTCCGACTCGATCGTCACGCGCGTGTAGTCGTGCGCCGGCCAGACGCGCACCGCGACGATCGTCGGCACGCGCGGCGCGGCGCTGCCCGTGCGCACGGCGACGAACGCGAGCACGGCGCCGCCGGCGGCGCGCAGCGCCCGGCGCCGCGCCGCGAATTCGGAACCCCAGGGCGCGCCACCGGCAGCACGCGGACTTGCGCGGCCGCTGGGCACCGCGCCGCGCGGCGCCGTCATCCGACCAGTTCGCACCCGCGCGGCGACAGCGCGTCGGCGCGGACGCGGCGCACGCCGTCGTCGTCGATTTCGATCGTCAGCGCGACGTCGGCCGGCGGCAGCGCGTCGCCGGCGTGATCGGGCCATTCGACGAGCTTGAGCCCCGGCGCGGCGAACGCGTCGCGCAGCCCCGCGGCGTCGAACTCGTCGCTCGACGCGAAGCGGTAGCAGTCGAGGTGGGCGACCGCCAAGGCGCCCGGCGCGGCGTACGTCTCGAGCACCGCGTAGGTCGGGCTCTTGATGCGCTCGGCGACGCCGAGCGAGCGCAGCAGGTGGCGGACGAAGGTCGTCTTGCCGGCGCCGAGCGGACCGGCGAGGGTGATCGTCGCGTCGGCGAGCGCCGCGGTGTGTCGCGAGAACGCGGTCGCAGTGAACGCGCACGCGGCCTCGTCGGGCCAGCGGAAATGCCGCGTTTCTAGAATCGGTCGATGCAGTCGCGTCTGGACGGAGCCGCGCTCGTGGTCGCACTGCGGGGCTGGGCGCATGCGCTCGGATTGTCCCAGATCGGCATCGCCGCGGTCGACCTCGCCGACGCCGAACCGGGGCTCGCCGCGTGGCTCGCCGCGGGCTTTCACGGCGGCATGGACTACATGGCCGCGCACGGCACGAAACGCGCACGGCCGGCCGAACTGGTGCCGGGGACGGTGCGCGTGATCAGCGCGCGGCTGCCTTACCTGCCGCGCGACGCCGATGTCGACCGCGACGCCGGCCCCGACGCCGACTGGCGCGCCGCCGAGCACGCCGCGCTCGCCGACCCGACGCGCGCCGTCGTCTCGGTCTACGCCCGCGGCCGGGACTATCACAAGGTGCTGCGCGGCCGGCTGCATCGACTCGCCGAGCGGCTCGCCGACGCGGTCGGCCCGTTCGGCCACCGCGTGTTCACCGACTCGGCGCCAGTGCTCGAAGTCGAGCTCGCGACGCGTGCCGCGCTCGGCTGGCGCGGCAAGCACACGCTGGCGCTGACGCGCGACGGCGGGTCGATGTTCTTCGTCGGCGAGATCTTCGTCGACTTCGAGTTGCCCATCGACCCGCCGTCGACCGCGCACTGCGGCCGCTGCACCGCGTGCCTCGACGTCTGCCCGACGCAGGCGATCGTCGCGCCGTACCGGCTGGATGCGCGGCGTTGCATTGCCTACCTGACGATCGAGCACGACGGGCCGATCCCGCTGGAGCTGCGGCCGCTGGTCGGCAACCGCGTCTTCGGCTGCGACGACTGCCAGCTCGTCTGCCCGTGGAACCGCTACGCGGTGCGCAGTACCTTGCCCGATTTCGACGTCCGTCACGGCCTCGACCGCGCGACGCTGCTCGAGCTGTGGTCGTGGGAAGAAGCGACCTACGCCGCGCGAACCGAAGGCAGCGCGCTGCGCCGCGCCGGCTACACGCGCTGGCGGCGCAACCTCGCAGTCGGTCTCGGCAACGCGTGGCGGGCGACTGGCGACGCGGCGATCGCGCACGCGCTGCATCAGGCATTGGCGCACGCCGACGCGCTCGTCGCCGAGCACGTCGCGTGGGCGCTGGCGCAGCGCGCCGCCTTTCCGGCCGCGGCGAACGTTCAGGGCGACGCCAGCGACCGCCACGCGGCGAGCCACGCCGGCAGCGTCGCCATGCCGACGAGGGTCGACACCGTGACGAGGCCGGCGG
>CBDUBX010000042.1:0-13985 GCA_965365495.1 uncultured Burkholderiales bacterium | reverse complement strand
AGGGTCGACTTGCCGACGTTGGGCAGGCCGACGATGCCGCATTTCAGGCTCATGGCGCGGTGTGTTCGGTCGCAGCGGGGAGCCGGCGATTCTCGTCGACGCGCGGCAGCGACGGCCGCAGCATCGCGACGTTGCCGCCGATCGCCAGCAGCGCGCCGGCGAACGCCCACGCCCCGGGGCGGTAGCCTTCGAACGCCGCCGACACCGCCAGCGCGACGACCGGTACCGCGACGCCGATCGACGCCGCGCGCCCGGCGCCCAGCCGCTGCTGCAGCGTCAGGAAGCCGGCGAACGCGAGCACCGTGCCGGCGACCGACAGGTAGACAAGCGACAGCCACCACGACGCCGCGGTCGGCCAGACCCACGAGCGGTCGGCGACGAGCCACACCGCGGCGCTGCCGGCACCGCCCCACAGCAAACCCCAGCCGAGCGCCGGCCAGAACGAAAGCCGCGCCCGCGCGTTGCGCGACGCGACGAGCGCGCCGATGGCCGACATCACCACCGCGGCGACGGTGTAGCCGAGCCCGACGACACCGTCGCCGCCGGCCGCGGCATCGAGCTCGGGGCGGAAGATCAGCGCCACGCCGACGACACCGGCGACGCCGCCGGCGACAAAGCGCGGCGTCAGCGGCGCGCGCCACAGCCACCACGCGCCGACGCCGGTGACCAGCGGCGACGCCGCATAGCCGACCGCGACCAGCCCCGAGGGCACGTAGCGCTCGGCGTGGTAGACGCACAGGTACGCCAACGCATACATCGCGAGCCCCTGCAGCGCCAGCCGAACGTGCGCGCCGCGCGGCATGCGCAGCGGGATGCCGCGCGCCGCGGACCATGCCAGCACCAGCGAGCCGGCGATGACGAAGCGCAGCGCGACGCCGAACGCCGGCGTCGTCGCCGCGAGCTGGTAGTGGATCGCGTGCCACGTCGTGCCCCAGACCGCGACGACGCCGGCGAAGATCCACGCCGTCGACCGCGACGTCGCCGCGGCAGGCGCCGTCATGCGAAGTTCCAGGTCGCGGTCGCGCGCTGGCCGACGGCGATGCGTCGGCCGACGCCGTCGACGACGACGGCGTTGGCGCCGAAGGTCACGCCGCCGCCGGCGCGCGCGTCGGCGCGGAACGTCGCGAGCGTCGCGCCGGGCTCGGTGCCGACGTCGGCGGTCGACGGGTCGACGTTCGGCACCGCGCAGCGCACGCAGGGCTTGACGAGGCGCAGCGTGACCGCGCCGTCGCTGCCTTCGACGACGAGGTCGCGCAGGTGGTCCTCGTCCCACGCCGCCAGACCTTCGACGACAACGTTTGGGCGAAAGCGCGCCATCGTCACCGCCGGCGAGCCGCGCGCCGCCAGCCGCGCGTTGAGGTCGGCGAGCGACGCGGCGTTGGCGACGAGCAGCGGAAAGCCGTCGCTGAACGCGTTCTCGGCGGCGACGCCGCCGCACCACGCGGCGTCCGACAGCCGCCGCTCGTCGGGATCGAAACGGACGATGCGCAGCCGCTCGCCGCGGCGCGGCGCGAGGCAGTCGGTGATCCATTGTGCCGCGAGCGGCCCCATGTCGAACGCGGCGACGATGTCGCCGCAGACGCGCACGCGACACGGCGAGTCGACGGCGTCGGTGCGCAGATGCAGCGCCAGCATTCCCGGCGCGCGCAGCACGAGCTCGCTGCCGCGCAGTGCGGTGGCGACGAGCGCCAGCCGCGGCCGCGTGCGCTGCGTCTGCATCTCGCCGGCGCCGTCGACGACCATCCACACGCGGTCGAGCTCGAAGCCGGTGGCGTCGATGCGCACCGCTGCCGGCGCGATCCCGGCGCACGACTTGACCGGCCAGACGTGGAGCGCGGCGATGGAGCAGGCGACGGTGTCGGACACGGCGGGCGGTAAGGGCGGGGGGAGGGCGGCGCGGCAGCGTCGGGCGGCCGGTGACCGCGGCCGGGAAGGCAGCCATGACCCGCGCCGACGCGGGCCGCGATTGTGCGCGGGCGCGCCGCCAACGGCCGCTGCCTAGAATCGTCCGGTGCAGAGCTACGACGTCCTGGTACGCGGCGGCGGCGCGGTCGGGCTGGCGTGTGCGCTGTCGCTCGGCCGGCTGAACCTGCGCGTCGCGTTGCGGCGCGAGGCCGCGGCGGCCACCGACGACCTGCGCGCCTATGCGCTGAACGCGGCGTCGGTGCGGCTGCTGCAACGGCTGCGCGCCTGGGACGCGATCCCCGCCGACGCGCGCACGCCGGTGCACGACATGCACGTCGAAGGCGACGTCCCCGGCGCGGCGCTCGACTTCTCGGCATGGTGGAGCGGCGCGGCGGCACTGGCGTGGATCGTCGATGCCGCCGAGCTCGACCGCGCGCTGCGCGCGGCGACGGCGTTCGCGCAGCACGTCGACGACGTCGCCGCCGACGTGCCGGCGACGCTCGAGGTGCTGGCCGAGGGCCGCGACTCGGCGACGCGCGACCGCCTCGGTATCGCCGTCGAGCGGCGGCCTTACGGGCAGCGCGCGATCGCCGCGCGGCTCGTCGCCGACGTGCCGCATGCCGGCCTGGCGCGGCAGTGGTTCCTGAGCCCGTCGGTGCTGGCGCTGCTGCCGATCGACCGCCCCGAACCCGGGCGCAGCCTGGCGCTCGTGTGGTCGCTGCCCGATGCCGAAGCCGACACGCTCGCTGCGCTGCCCGACGCCGACTTCGACGCCGCGCTGATGGCGGCCACCGGCGGCGCCGCCGGCACGCTGCGGCTCGTCAGCCGGCGCGCGCAGTGGCCGCTGATGCTGGCGCGCGCGCAGCGCGTGCACGGCACGGGCCACGTGCTCGTCGGCGATGCTGCGCACGTCGTCCACCCGCTCGCCGGCCAGGGGCTGAACCTGGGCCTCGCCGACGTCGCCGCGCTGGCCGACGTGATCGCGGCGCGCGAGCCGTGGCGCAGCATCGGCGACGCCAAGCTGCTCGCGCGTTATGCGCGCGCGCGGATCGCGCCGACGTGGGCAATGGCGCGCGTCACCGACACGCTGCTGCGGCTGTTCGCGGCGCAGAGCCCGTGGGTCAAGGAGATCCGCAACCGCGGGCTGACGCTGGTCAACCACGCGTCGCCGGTCAAGCGCGCGCTGACCGCGCGCGCCACCGGCGACTGAGCCACCGTTTCCCTCAAAGAGGTCTGCCGATGTTGCGTCGTCCGTTCCGTGGCGTCGTCGCGCTGCTGCTGGCGCTGGCCGCCACCGGCGCCCTCGCGCAGGAGGCGCAGATCCGCAAGGCCCTGGCCGAGCGGCTGCCGCAGCTGAAGATCGACGAGGTGTCTCGTTCGCCGATCGCCGGGCTCTACGAAGTGCGCTTCGCCGGCAGCGAGATCCTGTACAGCGATGCCAACGGCGACTACCTGTTCGTCAACGGCTCGCTGCTCGACACGAAGACGCGCACCGACCTGACCGAGCAGCGTCAGGCGCAGCTGTCGGCGATCGACTTCGCGAAGCTGCCGGCGGGCGACGCGATCACGCTGCGCCAGGGCAACGGCCAGCGCCGCGTCGCCGTGTTCGCCGACCCGAACTGCGGCTTCTGCAAGCGCTTCGAACGGGACCTCGCGACGCTGAAGGACGTGACGATCCTGACCTACGTGATCCCGATCCTCGGCCCGGATTCGCAGACCAAGTCGCGCGACATCTGGTGCGCGAAGGACCGCGCGAAGGCTTGGCGCGACTGGATGATCGACGGCGTCGCGCCGCCGAAGGCCGCCGCCGGCTGCGACGCGCAGGCGCTGGAACGCAACCTCGAGTTCGCCCGCGCGCACCGCGTCAACAGCACGCCGGTGTCGGTGTTCCCCGACGGCACCCGGCTCGTCGGCGCGCTGCCGCTCGCGTCGGTCGAGCGCGCGCTCGCCGGCGGCGCGGCGCGGCGCTAGCCGGCGCGGCGCGGCTACCGCGCGTGACCGCGCCGCGCGGCGCCGCGGGCCGGCGGTTCGCCGCGGCAGCGCTCGTCGTCGCGACGACGGCGTGGCACCTGGTCGTCGTCGACGCCGTGCTGCCGCCCTCCATGGGACGCGCCGACCGGCCGGCGCCGATCGACGTGCAGTTCGTGCAGACGCTGCAACCGGCGGCGCCGCCGACGGCGCCGGTTCGGCCCGCCGTGCCCGCCGCATCGCGCTGGAAGCGCTTGACCGCCGCTGCCGTCGCCGAGGCGGCGTCGGCCGCGAGGTCGGACCCGCCCGCGGGCGACGCGATCGACGTCGACGTCGCGTCGACGCGCGCAGCCGACGACGCGGCGCGCGCGCTGGCGGCGCTGGCGGCGCTGGGACAGGCTGCCGCGGTGACCGTCGACGCGTCGCCGTGGCTCTCCGCCGCGCCGGAAGCGGCTGCCGACCACGCCGTCGCCGGCGGCGCCGAATCGCCCGCCGCCGCGGCAGACGGCGACACCCCGCTGCCCGGCGGCGTCGACTGGCCGCCGTCGACGCGGTTGCGCTACGCACTGACCGGCAACTACCGCGGCGACGTCCTCGGCCAGGCCGAGGTGCAGTGGCGCCGCTCGGGGCGCCGCTACCAGGTCGAGATGCAGGTGTCGATCGGACCGTCGTTCGCGCCGGTGATGACGCGCCGCGTCGCGAGCGACGGCGAGATCACCGACGACGGGCTGCGGCCGTCCCGCTTCGACGAGGAGACGCGCGTCGCCTTCGGCGCGCCGCGCCGCCTGACGATCGTCCTCGGCGACGACCACGTGCGGCTGCCGGGCGGCGCGTCGGTGCCGCGGCCGGCCGGCGTGCAGGACAGCGGCAGCCAGTTCGTGCAGCTGACGTGGCTGTTCACGACGCGCCCCGAGCGGCTGGTCGAAGGCGGCAGCGTCGAATTGCCGCTGGCGTTGCCGCGCAGCGTGCAGACGTGGACCTACGACGTGCGCGGTCGCGAGACGCTGACCACGCGGTTCGGCGACATCGACGCGTTCCACGTCGTGCCGCGGCGGCCGCCGCAGGCGACGCGCGGCGACCTCGCCGCCGAGATCTGGTTCGCGCCGACGCTGCAGTACCTGCCGGTGCGCATCGTCGTCCGCCAGAGCGCCGACACGTGGATCGACCTGCTGCTCGACGAGCTGCCGACGCAGGCCGCCGTGCCGCCGCGGTGACGCTCGCCCGCCGCTGCGTCTGCGGTCGCCGCGTCGCCGCACGCGGTGCGCTGCCGTCGTCACCGCTGCGGCCACGTCCGACCGGCTTGCCTATAGTGCCGGCTGCCCCAGCACCGAACGGAAGGACACGATGGACGCCGCTGCCGAAACCCTGATCCTGCGCGACACCCGCGGCAGCGGAGCGCGCCGGACGATGCTGCTGACGCTGAACCGGCCGCAGCAGCTGAACGCGCTGAACGACGCGCTGATGGACGCGCTCGGCGACGCGCTGCTCGCCGCCGACGCCGACGACACGATCGGCTGCATCGTCGTCACCGGCAGCGAGCGCGCGTTTGCCGCCGGCGCCGACATCGCGGGGATGGCGACCAAGACCTTCGAGGTCGCGCGCCGCGAGGGCTACATCTCGCACAACTGGGAAACGATCCGCCGGGTGCGCAAGCCGGTGATCGCCGCGGTCGCGGGCTACGCGCTCGGCGGCGGCTGCGAGCTGGCAATGATGTGCGACTTCATCGTCGCCGCCGACAGCGCGAAGTTCGGCCAGCCCGAGATCAAGCTCGGCATCGTTCCCGGCGCCGGCGGCACGCAACGCCTGCCGCGCGCGGTCGGCAAGGCCAAGGCGATGGACCTGGTACTGACCGGCCGCACGATCGACGCCGCCGAGGCCGAACGGATCGGCCTCGTCGCGCGCGTCGTTGCGGCTGACAAGCTGCTCGACGAAGCGCTCGCCGCGGCCGAGCAGATCTGCGCGCTCGGCCCCGACAGCGTCGCGCTGGCCAAGGAGTGCGTGAACCGCGCGTTTGAGACGCCGCTGGCCGACGGCATCGGCTTCGAGCGCCTGGCGTTCCACGCGATGTTCGGCACCGCCGAGCAGAAGGAAGGGATGGCCGCGTTCCTCGAAAAACGCAAGGCGGACTTCGCGGCGCGCTGACCGCGGAAAGCGCCGCCGCGACGCGCGGTCCGCGTCGCGCGCCCCCACGGTGGCGCAGCGCCGGTCGGCCGGCCGCGTCAGGGAACGAGCCAGCGCGCGCCGGCGGCGTCGAACGCCGCGCGGCGATGGCCGTCGGCGTGCAGCTCGAGCCAGTCGACCGCTTCGATCCGCGCCTCGATCACCGCGAAGTGCTCGCGCGTGCTGCGCTTGGGGTCGGGTCGCGCGAGCGGCGACCCCGGCGGCAGCGGCGACAGGTAGTCGTGCGCGGCCGGCGTCATCTTCAGCCGTGCCCAGCGCGACGACACCTTGAGCCCCGACGTGTGCACGCTCAAGACAACGCGCAGACGCAGCTGCCAGCCGAGCACGTCGGACCACAGCACCAGCGTGCCCAGCGGATGCGCGGCGATCTGCGCCGCCTTCGGGCTGCGCGCGTCGGCATAGATCAGCAGCACGCGTTCGTCGGCGACGAACTCGCGCAGCATCACGTTGCGCGCCGCGGCGGCGACGACCGGCGGCGCGGCGTCGAGGTCGTCTACGGCGTCCGCTTCTTCCGCGTCGTCGCGTTCGGAAGGCGGCGGGCTTTCGACGGTGGCGAGCACGCCGATGCGCCAGCCGTGGTGCTTGTCGCGTGGCGCCGCGGCCAGCTCGGCCCACACGGCGGCTTCGATCTCGCCGAGGTCGTCGAGCCGCGCGGGCGCCATCGTCGTCATCATCATCGTCGTCGCCTCGACGCCTGCGCCGCCCGCGTCAGCCCTCGTGCCTCAGCGCCGGAAACAGGATCACGTCGCGGATGCTCGAGCTGTCGGTCAGGAGCATCATCAGCCGGTCGATGCCCACGCCGCAGCCGCCGGCCGGCGGCATGCCGACCTCGAGCGCGCGGACGAAGTCGGCGTCGTAGTACATCGCTTCTTCGTCGCCGGCTTCCTTGTTGCGCGCCTGCGCGGCGAAGCGCGCGGCTTGGTCTTCGGCGTCGTTGAGCTCGGAAAAGCCGTT
This sequence comes from uncultured Burkholderiales bacterium, assembly GCA_965365495.1. Classification (GTDB taxonomy): domain Bacteria; phylum Pseudomonadota; class Gammaproteobacteria; order Burkholderiales; family Burkholderiaceae_C; genus Rubrivivax. Next base: position 6,977 of record CBDUBX010000042.1, on the reverse strand, counting down.
GGCGAACTCGCGCCCGGTGATGAACAGCTCGAAGCGTTCGGTCACCGTCGGGTCGGCGTCGGACGCGCGTGCGAGCGGGCTGACCTCGACCGGATAGTCGACGATGTACGTCGGCTCCCACAGCTGCGACTCGACCGCGTGCTCGAACAGCGAGAACTGCAGCTCGGCGCGTGTCCAATGCGCCGGCGGTTCGGCGCCGCGCGCCTTCAACGCGGCGTGCAGCCAGTCGACGTCGGCGGCGCGGCCGCCCAGCGCGTCGGGAACGTGGCGCTCGATCGCTTCGGCGACCGTGAGGCGCGCGAACGGCTCGTCGAGGTGCACCGGCCGGCCGGCGTAGGCGAGCTTGGCGGTGCCGCAGGCGGCGCGCGCCGCGTGGCGCAGCAGCGCTTCGGTGAAGTCCATCAGCTCGCGGTGCGACCAGTACGCGGCGTAGAACTCCATCATCGTGAATTCCGGGTTGTGCCGGACGCTGATGCCCTCGTTGCGGAAGCTGCGGTTGATCTCGAACACGCGCTCGAAGCCGCCGACGAGCAGCCGCTTCAGGTACAGCTCGGGCGCGATGCGCAGGAACATCTGCTGGTCGAGCGCGTTGTGGTGGGTGACGAAGGGCCGTGCGTTGGCGCCACCCGGGATCGGGTGGAGCATCGGCGTCTCGACCTCGAGAAATCCGTGCTCGACCATGAAGCTGCGGATCGACGCCACCGCCTTGCTGCGCGCGACGAAGCGCTGGCGCGCGGCGTCGTCGGTGGCGAGGTCGACGTAGCGCTGGCGGTACTTCTGCTCCTGGTCGGCCAGGCCGTGGAACTTGTCGGGCAGCGGTCGCAGGCTCTTCGTCAGCAGCCGCACGCGGCTGACGCGGATCGACAGCTCGCCGGTGCGCGTGCGAAAGAGCAGACCTTCGCAGCCGACGATGTCGCCGAGGTCGTACTGCTTGAACTCGGCGAGGCCATCGTCGCCGACGTCGTCCTTCGTCACGTAGATCTGGATCCGCCCGCCGTGCTCGCCGAGCGATCCGTCTTGCAGCGTGCCGAAACAAGCCTTGCCCATCACCCGCTTGAGCATCAGCCGGCCGGCGACGGCGACGGCGATGCGCTGCGGTTCGAGCACGTCGTTTTCCGTGTCGCCGTGCTGCTGGTGCAATGCCGCCGCGTGGTGGCGCGGGCGGAAGTCGTTCGGAAACGCGGGGCCGCGCGCGCGCAGCGCCGCGAGCTTGGCGCGCCGCTCGGTGATCAGTGCGTTGTCGTCGGTCATCGGGGCTCGGCGGGCCCGCGCGGGGGTGCTCGCGGGCGGCGTTCGACAGCCGTGGCCGAGGGCTTTCATTCTAGGCGCAGCCTTAGAATCCGCCGCCTCATGACGCCCGAGCTGCCGATCGCCGGCCGTCCGATCCGCTTCGCCGTCGTCGGTTGCGGGCGCATCTCGGCGAGCCACTTCGACGCCCTCGCAGCGCACGCCGGACGCGCCGAACTCGTCGCCGTCTGCGACAACCGCGCAGCAGCGCTCGACGCCGCGGTGGCACGCACGCGAGCGCCCGGCTACGCGTCGCTCGACGCGCTGCTCGACGGCAGCGCCGCCGACGTCGTCGTGCTCGCGACGCCGAGCGGGCTGCACCCGCGGCAGGCGATCCGCTGCGCGCAGGCCGGGCGCCACGTCGTCACCGAAAAGCCGATGGCGACGAAGTGGGACGAGGGCATGGCGATGGTCCGCGCGTGCCGCGAGGCCGGCGTGAAGCTTTTCGTTGTCAAGCAGAACCGGCTCAACCCGACGCTGCAGCACGTCAAGCGTGCGGTCGACAACGGGCGCTTCGGGCGCGTCTTCATGGCCGTCGTCAACGTCTTTTGGACGCGGCCGCAGAGCTATTACGACGAAGCGCCCTGGCGCGGTCGCTGGGACCTCGACGGCGGCGCGTTCCTGAACCAGGCGAGCCACTATGTCGACATGCTCGACTGGCTCGTCGGCCCGGTCGACAGCGTCCACGCCTACACCGCGACGCTGGCGCGCGACATCGAGGCCGAGGACACCGGCGTGATGAGCCTGCGGCTGCGCCGCGGCGGGCTGGCGTCGATCAACGTGACGATGCTGACCCACGGCAGGAATTTCGAAGGCAGCCTGACGCTGCTCGGCGAGCGCGGCACGGTGCGCGTCGGCGGCGTCGCGGTCAACCGCATCGACCACTGGGAGTTCGACGCGCCGCACGCCGACGACGCGCAGGTGCGCGAAGCCGGCTACGCGCCGGCGTCGGTGTACGGCCCGGGCCACCCGATGTACTACGACAACGTGATCGGCACGCTGCGCGGCGAGAAGAGCGCCGAAGTCGACGGCTACGCCGGCTTGCGCTCGCTCGAGGTCGTCGTCGCCGCGTACCGCAGCGCGCGCGACGGCCAGCGCGTCGGGCTGCCGCTGGTGTTCTGACCGGCAGCGCGCGGCATGGACGGGGCCACGATCCATCCCAGCGCGATCGTCGACGCCGGCGCGGTGCTCGGCGCCGGCACGCGGGTGTGGCACTTCGCGCACGTCTCGGCCGGCGCGCGCATCGGCGCCGGCTGCTCGCTGGGGCAGGGCGTGTTCGTCGGCGACGACGTCGTCATCGGCAACAACGTCAAGGTGCAGAACCACGTGTCGGTGTACGACGCGGTGACGCTGGCCGACGACGTGTTCTGCGGCCCGAGCATGGTGTTCACCAACGTCGTCAACCCGCGCGCGGCGGTGCCGCGCAAGCACGAGTACCGCCGCACCGCGGTGCAGCGCGGCGCGACGCTCGGTGCGAACTGCACGGTCGTCTGCGGCACGACGATCGGCGAATACGCGTTCGTCGGCGCCGGTGCGGTCGTCACCGCCGACGTGGCGGCGCACGCGCTGGTCGTCGGCGTGCCGGCGCGGCGCGTCGGCTGGATGAGCCGCAACGGCCAGCGGCTGGCGCTGCCGGCGTCGGGCGACGGCGTCGCGACGTGCCCGGCGACCGGCGAGCGCTACGTGCTGAGCGGCGACACGCTGACATGCAGTTCGCCGACCTGAAGGCGCAGTACGCCGCGCTGCAGCCGGCGATCGACGCGCGCATCCGCCGCGTGCTCGACCACGGCCAGTACATCCTCGGCCCCGAGGTCGCCGAGCTCGAGGCAGCGCTCGCGGCGTACACCGGCGCGCGCCACTGCATCGGCGTGGCCAGCGGCACCGACGCGCTGCTGATCGCGCTGATGGTGCTCGGCATCGGCCGCGGCGACGAGGTCGTGACGACGGCGTTCAGCTTCGCCGCCACCGCCGAGGTCGTCGTGCTCGCCGGCGCGACGCCGGTGTTCGTCGACGTCGAGGGCGACACCGGCAACATCGACGCGACCCGGCTGGACGCGGCGATCACGCCGCGGACCAAGGCGATCCTGCCGGTGGGCCTGTACGGCCAGCCGAGCGACCACGCGGCGATCGGCGCGGTCGCCGCGCGCCACGGCCTGGCGGTCGTCGAGGACGCGGCGCAGAGCTTCGGCGCAACGTGCGGCGGGCGGCGGTCGGGCGCGCTGTCGACCGTCGGCGCGACGAGCTTCTTCCCGAGCAAGCCGCTCGGCGCCTACGGCGACGGCGGCGCGCTGTTCACCGACGACGACGCGATCGCGCAGGCGGCGCGCGAGATCCGCGTCCACGGCCAGAGCGCGCGCTACGCGCACACGCGCATCGGCGTCGCCGGCCGGCTCGACACGCTGCAGGCGGCGATCCTGCTCGCCAAGCTCGAGCGTTTCCCGTGGGAGCTCGAGCGCCGCGCGGCGCTGGCCGCGCGCTACCGCGAACGCCTCGCCGACGTGCGCGGCGTGACGCTGCTCGCCGAGCGCGCCGGGCGCGCCTCGGCCCACGCGCAGTTCACGGTGCTCGTCGACGGACGCGCCGCGGTGCAGGCCGCGCTGGCGCGCGACGGCGTGCCGACGGCGGTCCACTACCCGTGCGCGCTGCACCGCCAGCCGGCGTACGCGGCGTACGCCGCGGCCGACGCCTTCCCGGTCGCGCGCCGTCTCGCCGAGCGCGTGTTGAGCCTGCCGATGAGTGCCGACCTGACCGAGGCCGACCAGGACCGCGTCGTCGCCGCGCTGCGCCGTGCGCTCGGCTGACGCGACCGCCGCGGCGTCGCGCCGGCCACCGCGGCCCTCGAGGCGGCGACAGGCGAACGCGGCGGCGCGGCGGCCCGCTGCGCGCGCCGCTCGGCGATGGTCGCCGACGTGACCCGCGCCGATGGACAGCGTCGCCCGCGGCACCGCCGTCAACGTCGTCACGCGGACGCTGGCGGTGCTCGGCGTGCTCGCGGTGACGACCGTCGCGGCGCGGCTGTCGACGCAGGCGCAGGGCGTGTTCGCGCTGTTCACGAGCGTCGAGGCCGGGCTGGTGGCCGCCGGGTCGGGGTTCGGCATCGCGCTGGCGCGGCGCATTTCGCACCACGGCGAACGGCCGCGCGGGTGGCTGTCGGCGATGGCGCTGGCCTGCGTCGCGCTGGGCGTTGCCGCGGCCGTGGCGCTGTGGGGTGTCGCGACGTGGGGGCCGCCGGCGTACGCGTATTTGTGGCTGCTGGCGCTGGCCGCGCCGGTGCTGCTGCTGACGCCGAACGTCGCCGGCTGGTGGCTCGGCGAAGGGCGGATGGCGCCGATGGCGCGGCTGGCGCTGGCGCCGCCGTACGTCGCGCTCGCGCTGATCGCGCTGGCGTGGGCCGGCGACCGGCGCGGCGTCGCCGCGGTGCTCGGCGCGTGGGTCGCGGCCAAGGTCGCGGTCGGCATCGGGCTGTGCGCGGTGCTGTGGCGCCGCGGCCGCTTTGGCACGCCCGACTTCGCCGCGCTGCGCGCCGACGCCGGCTTCGTCGCGACGATCGGTGCCACCAACCTGCTGTCGCTGGCCAATTACCGCGTCGGGCTGTTCGTCGTCGAATCTCAGCTCGGGTTGGCGGCCACCGGCGTGTACTCGATCGCCGTCGTCGTCACCGAGTTGCTGTGGTTCGTGTCGTCGTCGCTGACCCAGGCGGCGTACGCGCGCATCGGCGCCGCCGACCGCTCGCGCGCCGCGGCGACGACGCTGCGCGTGGCGCAACTCGGCGTGGCCGCGCTGCTGGTTGTGGCCCCGCTGCTGTGGTTGGCGGCGTCGCTCTTCGTGCCGGCGTGGTTCGGTGCCGCCTACCGCGCGAGCCTGGCGCCGCTGGCGCTGCTGCTGCCGGGGGCGCTGCTGTTCGGCGGCGCGTCGGCGCTGTCGGCGTATTTCACGAACCACGCCGGGCGGCCGCAGGTCGCGGCGCAGGTCGCGCTGCTGTCGCTGGTCGTCAACGCGGTGCTGGCGATCGGGCTCGTGCCGCGGTTCGGCATCGCCGGCGCGGCGGTGGCGGCGTCGCTGGCCTACGCGGCGGGCATCGTCGTGCTGACGTGGCGTTTCGCGCGCCACGCCGGCGTGCCGCTGAAGCGCGTGTGGCAGGCGCAGGCGCAGCTCGCCGGCGACCTGGCCGACGCGTGGCGAGCGCTGCGGCGGCGCGTGCCGGCTGCGCGGCCGCCGCGGCGGTGAAGCGATGACGTCGCGCTGGCTGGCGCGGCTGGCGCGCGCGGTGCTTGCGCCGCGCATCGTCTACGGTCATCGCCGCGCCGACGGCACGTGGCTCGCGCACACGCGGATCGCGACCAGCACGCACATCGAGTCGCCCGAGCGGCTGGACATCGGCGACCACGTCTACGTCGGCCACCACAACGTGCTCGACGCGTCGGGCGGCCTGGCGCTCGGCGAAGGGGTGCAGGTGACGACCCACTGCGCGGTGCTGACGCATTCGAGTCACCACGCGTTGCGCGTCGCCGGCCGCGGCTACTGGGGCGCGGCCGACCCGCCGGCGTTCGTCCGCGCGCCGACGTCGATCGGCGCGTGGAGCTTCGTCGGCGCGATGAGCGTCGTCGCGCCGGGCAGCCGCATCGGCCGCGGCGTGCTCGTTCGCGCGCACAGCTACGTCGCCGGCGACGTCGCCGACTTCGCCGTCGTCTCGGGCCGGCCGGCGGTTGTCGTCGGCGACACGCGACGCATCGACGCGGCGTGGCTGGCCGCCCATCCCGAAGACGTCGCCGCCTACGAAGCGTGGGCCGGCGACGGCTGGCGTGCGTTCGCCGCGCCGCCGCGATGAAGGTCGTGCTGCTCGGCGACGGCGACAGCCCGCACCTCGCGAAGTGGACCCGTGGCTGGGCTGCGCAACCCGGCGTCGAACTGTGGGCGGCGTCGACGCGCGGCTTCGCGCCGGAGATCGCGGCGCTGCTGCCCGACGTGCGGCGGCTCGCGCTGAACCGGCGCATGCGGCCCGAAGGCGGCAACGTCGCGGTGCTGGCGGCCCTGCCGCGGCTCGCGCGCTGGCTCGCGCGCGTCGACGCCGACTGGATCCACGCCCACTACCTGACATCGCACGGCACGCTGGCGTGGCTGGCGCGGCGCGGGTGGCGGCTGCGCGCGCGCGTGGCCGCGTCGGCCTGGGGCAGCGACGTCCTCGTCGCGCCGCAGGCGAGCGCCGTCGTCCGCGCGCTGACGCGGCGCGTGCTGCGCGACTGCGACGTCGCGACCAGCGATTCGCGGACGATGGCGGCGGCGATGCGCGGCCTCGGCGCGCGCGACGTGATGGTCTTCCCGTTCGGCCTCGAAGCGCTGCCGCCGCCGCCGACCGGCAAGGACGACGCGCTGTTCTTCGCCAACCGCGCGCTCGAGCCGGTGTATGCGCCCGAGCGGGTGATCGATCAGTTCGCGCGGTTGGCCGGCGAGGCCGGCCGCCTCGTCGTCGCCAACGACGGCTCGCTGCGTGCCGCGCTGCAGGCGCGGGCCACGGCGCTCGGCATCGCCGAGCGGGTGCGCTTCGTCGGCCGGCTCGACGCCGCGACGCAGGCCGCGCACTACGCCGCGGCACGCTGGTACGTCAGCCTGCCGACGAGCGACTCGGTCGCGGTGTCGGTGCTCGAAGCGATGGCCCACGGCTGCGTGCCGCTGCTGTCGGACCTGCCGGC
>CBDUBX010000041.1:0-14061 GCA_965365495.1 uncultured Burkholderiales bacterium | reverse complement strand
GACGCGCCGGTGCTGGCGCGCGCCGATGTGTCGCTGGCGATGGCGCAGGGCGCGCTGGTGTCGCGGTCGCAGGCCGACGCGGTGATCACGTCGCAGCGCCTGGCCGACGTCGTCCGCGCGCGCCGCCGCGCGCGCCGGGCGCTCGCGATCGTGCGCCAGAACTTCGTCTGGGCCGGCGGCTACAACCTGGTCGCGATTCCGCTGGCGCTGGCCGGATGGCTGCCGCCGTGGGCCGCCGGGATCGGCATGGCCGCGAGCTCACTGGTCGTCGTGCTGAACGCGTTGCGCGCAGCACGGCCGTTGGCCGACTGAAGCGCGCCCCGCAGCCGCGTCGCGTTGCCGACATGGAAAGCCTGTACCTGCTGATCCCGCTGTCGGCCGGGCTCGTGCTGCTGATCCTGGCGGTGTTCGGCTGGGCGCTGCACCGCGGGCAGTTCGACGACCTCGATCGCGAGGGCGAGCGCATCCTCGACGACGTTGCGGACGGCTTTGATCGGGATCAAACCCCGTCCGCGGCGCCGCTCGAAGAATCGCCCGCCAGCCGACGGTCGAAGTAGGAGGAGCGCGCATGGCCAGCACGATCGCAGCAGTACCCGGCGCCGTGCCGCGCGACACCGCCGACGCCGGCGTGTACACCGACGCGACGGTGCGCCTGTTCGCGCTCGCCTCGGTGCTGTGGGGTGTCGTCGGCATGCTCGTCGGCGTCGTCATCGCCGCGCAGCTGGCGTGGCCCGAGCTCAATTTCGGCATCCCGTGGCTGAGCTACGGCCGCCTGCGGCCGCTGCACACGAACGCGGTGATCTTCGCGTTCGGCGGCTGCGCGCTGTTCGCCACGTCGTACCACGTGGTGCAGCGCACTTGCCAGACGCGGCTGTTCCTGCCGCAGCTGGCGATGTTCACGTTCTGGGGCTGGCAGCTCGTGATCGTCGCCGCCGCGATCTCGCTGCCGCTCGGGCTGACGACCGGCAAGGAATATTCGGAGCTCGAGTGGCCGATCGACCTGCTGATCGCGGTGGTGTGGGTCAGTTACGCGATCGTGTTCTTCGGCACGATCGGCATTCGCAAGGTCCGCCACATCTACGTCGCCAACTGGTTCTTCGGCTCGTTCATCATCGCGGTGGCGCTGCTGCACATCGTCAACAGCGCGGCGATCCCGGTCAGCCTGACGAAGAGCTACTCGGCGTACGCCGGCGTGCAGGACGCGATGGTCCAGTGGTGGTACGGCCACAACGCGGTCGGCTTCTTCCTGACCGCCGGCTTCCTCGGGATGATGTACTACTACATCCCGAAGCAGGCCGAGCGGCCGGTGTACAGCTACCGGCTGTCGATCGTCCACTTCTGGGCGCTGATCTTCACCTACATGTGGGCGGGGCCGCACCACCTGCACTACACCGCGCTGCCCGATTGGGCACAGTCGCTGGGCATGGTGTTCTCGCTGATCCTGCTCGCGCCCAGCTGGGGCGGGATGATCAACGGCATCATGACGTTGAGCGGCGCGTGGCACAAGCTGCGCGACGACCCGATCCTGAAGTTCCTCATCGTCAGCCTGTCGTTCTACGGCATGAGCACGTTCGAAGGGCCGATGATGTCGATCAAGACCGTCAACGCGCTGTCGCACTACACCGACTGGACCGTCGGCCACGTGCACAGCGGCGCGCTCGGCTGGGTCGGGATGATCTCGATGGGCTCGCTGTACTACCTGATCCCGAAGCTCTTCGGGCGCAAGCAGATGTACAGCGTCAAGGCCATCGAGGCGCACTTCTGGGTCGCGACGATCGGCATCGTGCTGTACATCGCCGCGATGTGGATCGCCGGCGTGATGCAGGGGCTGATGTGGCGTGCGGTGAACCCCGACGGCACGCTGGTCTACAGCTTCGTCGAAGGAGTGAAGGCGACCTACCCGTACTACGTCGTGCGCCTGCTCGGCGGCGCGCTGTTCCTTGGCGGCATGGTGCTGATGGCGTGGAACGTCGTGATGACGGTGCGGTCGGGCCGCCCGGTCGCCGCGCCGATCCCGCGCGTGCTGCCGGCACCGGCGGCGGCCTGAGTCGACGACCAAAGGGGGCGAGACATGGCCGACACCCGCGCGCCGAAAGGCCACGAGAAGATCGAGACCAGCAACCTGCTGATGATCGTGCTGATCCTGCTGTCGGTGGCGGTCGGCGGTCTGGTCGAGATCGTGCCGCTGTTCTTCCAGCGGTCGACGACGCAGCCGGTCGAGGGTCTCAAGCCGTACACGGCGCTGCAGCTCGCCGGGCGCGACATCTACACCCGCGAGGGTTGCTACAACTGCCACTCGCAGATGGTCCGGCCGTTCCGCGCCGAGGCGCTGCGCTACGGCAACTACTCGGTCGCCGGCGAATTCGTCTACGACCACCCGTTCCAGTGGGGCAGCAAGCGCACCGGGCCCGACCTGCACCGCGTCGGCGGCAAGTACAGCGACGAATGGCACGTGGTGCACCTCGTGAACCCGCGCGACCTGGTGCCCGAGTCGAACATGCCGGCCTACCCATGGCTCGCGACGAACGCCGTCGACGCCGACGGCCTGGCGCCGCGGATGCGCGCGCTGCGCCGCGTCGGCGTGCCGTACACCGACGCCGAGATCGCTGCCGCGGCCGACACGGTCCGCGGCCGCACCGAGATGGACGCCATCGTCGCCTACCTGCAGGTGCTCGGCACCGCGCGGAAGTGACCGGCCGGCGCTCGAAGGACCGTATGGACATCATCAATCTGCGCGTGGCCGTCACCGTCGTCAGCCTCGTGCTGTTCGTCGCCCTCGTCGCACTGACCTACAGCCGCAGCCGTCGCGCGGCGCACGACGAGGCGGCTCGGCTGCCGTTCGTCGGCGACGACGACCGCCACCTGGGCGGCGGGGGCCGCCCGTGAGCGGCCGCCTCGCATCGCCTGCATGCCACGCCGGGAGCCCGCGATGAGCGACTTCGTCAACAGCGGCTGGGCGTGGTTCGTCGCCGGCGCGACGGTGCTGTCGATCGTCTGGTGCCTGGCGCTCCTGGTCATCGCCAGCCGGCGCAAGGTGATGGCCGACGACAACACCACCGGCCACGTCTGGGACGAGGACCTGCGCGAACTGAACAACCCGCTGCCGCGCTGGTGGATGTACCTGTTCGTGCTGACGGTCGTCTTCTCGGCGGTGTATCTCGCCTTCTACCCGGGGCTCGCGACGACGCCGGGCACGCTGAACTGGACCAGCACGGGGCAGTACGAGGCCGAGCAGGACAAGGCGCGCCAGGCGATGGCGTCGGTCTACGCGAAGTTCGCGACGATGACCCCCGAGCAGCTCGGCGACGACGCGCAGGCGATGGGCATCGGCCAGCGCCTGTTCCTCAACAACTGCGCGCAGTGCCACGGATCGGACGGCCGCGGCAGCCGCGGCTTCCCGAACCTCGCCGACCGCGACTGGCTCGGCGCCGGCACGCACGACTACGTCAAGGGCGTGATCGCCAACGGCCGCACCGGCGTGATGCCGCCGATGGCGGCAGCGGTCGGAACCGGCGAAGACGTGCGCAACGTCGCGCACTACGTGCTGAGCCTGTCGGGCAGCGCGCACAACGACGTCGCGGCGCAGCTCGGCAAGGCCAAATACGCCGTCTGCGCCGCGTGCCACGGGGCCGACGGCAAGGGCAACGCCGCCCTGGGCGCGCCCAACCTGACCGACCGCGTGTGGCTGCACGGCTGGGGCGAGAAGGCGATCGTCGACATCGTCACCACCGGCAAAACCAGCGTGATGCCGGCGCAGGGGCGGTTGCTGACGCCCGAGCAGACCCACGTCTTGGCGGGCTACGTCCTGAACCTGTCGCGGGCGCCGCGCGTCGCCGCGGCGGCGCAGCCGTGAGGTCGCCGCGCGCTTGAAGGAATCGGTCGTCCACGTCGTCCGACCGCCGACGCCGACACCTTCGGTCGACGACGACGCCGCGCGCGCCGTCGTCTCGCTGTACCAGAAGCAGAAAAAGATCTACGCCCGCGCGGTGACGGGCTGGTTCGCGACGTGGCGCTGGGCGCTCGTCGTCGCGACGCAGGTCGTCTTCTACGGTCTGCCGTGGCTGCTGTGGAACGACCGCCAGGCGGTGCTGTTCGACCTCGCGTCGCGCCGCTTCTACGTCTTCGGTCTGGTGCTGTACCCGCAGGACTTCATCTACCTGACGGGGCTGCTGATCGTCGCGGCCTACGCGCTGTTCCTGTTCACCGCGGTCGCCGGGCGGCTGTGGTGCGGCTACGCGTGTCCGCAGACGGTCTACACCGAGATCTTCATGTGGGTCGAGCGCCGGCTGCAGGGCGACCGCATGCAGCGGATGAAGCTCGACGCCGCGCCGTGGACCGCCGACAAGCTGCTGCGCAAGGGCGCGACGCAAGCGGCATGGATCGCGATCGGCCTGTGGACCGGCTTCACGTTCGTCGGCTACTTCACGCCGATCCGCACGCTGTGGGGGTCGGCGACGACGCTCGGGTTCGGCCCGTGGGAATGGTTCTGGATCCTGTTCTACGGCTTCGCGACCTACGGCAACGCCGGCTTCATGCGCGAGCAGGTGTGCAAGTACATGTGCCCGTACGCGCGCTTCCAGAGCGTGATGTTCGATCGCGACACGCTGGTCATCGGTTACGACGCCGAACGCGGCGAGCCACGCGGCACCCGCGGCCGCAAGACCGACCTGGAGGCGGCCAACCTCGGCTCGTGCATCGACTGCGGGCTGTGCGTGCAGGTGTGCCCCACCGGGATCGACATCCGCAAGGGGCTGCAGTACGAATGCATCGGCTGCGCCGCGTGCATCGACGTCTGCGACGGCGTGATGGACAAGATGCACTACCCGCGCGGGCTGATCCGCTACGACACGCAAAACGGCCTGCGCGACCACCTCGACCGTCGCTCGGTGTGGCAGCGCGTGGCGCGGCCGCGGGTGCTCGTTTACTCGCTCGTGCTCGTCGCGATCGTCGCCGCGCTGGCCGCGAGCCTGGCGCTGCGCGAGCCGTTCCGCGTCGACGTCGTCCGCGACCGCGGTGCGCTGGCGCGCCTCGTCGACAACGGCGATGTCGAGAACGTTTATCGCCTGCAGATCATGAACGCCACCGAGCGCACCCAGCGCTACCGCATCGCCGCGCACGGCCTCGCCGGGGCGACGACGTCGCCGTCGACGGCCGTGGAGATCGGCCCGGCCCAGGCCGAATGGGTGCCGGTGACGGTGCGCATACCGCCCGATGCCGCGCTCGCCGCCGGCCCCGGCAGCCAACCGATCACGTTCGTCGTCGACGCCGCCGACGCCGCCGGCGGCGACGGCGCCACCCGCGTCGAGGAAGCGTCGACTTTCGTCGTGCCGCGCTAGCAACGCCGCGCGACGCTCACCCTACGCGAAGAGGTAGCCCGATGACCCCGAACTCCGACCGAGTCGTGCGCCGTCCGTCGATGCCATGGTGGCGCGTGCGCGTGATGTGGCTCGTCGTCGGTGGCCCGCTGGCCGTCGTCGTCGCGGCCTTCGTCACGCTGGCGCTGGCGCTGATGCACCCCGACCCGGTGCTCGACCACGGCGCGAAGACCGCGTCCGACGCGCCGGCGGTCCAGGCGCGCAACCACGCCGCGTCGCCGGCCGCGCCGAGGTGAGGGCGGTACCTTGAAGCGCGCAGCGCGGCGGGCGGCGTCGGTGGCGTGGCCGGCGTTCCTGTGCGCGGCGCTGCTCGAGATCGCGGTCTTCGCGTTCGTCGATCCGCGCGCGCTGCACACGCTCGACGGCGACGCGCTGGCGCTGTCCGACGCCGCGATCTATTCGCTGGCGTTCTTCGGCTTCTGGGCGATCGCCGCGGTCGGCGGCCTGCTGACCCTCGTGCTGCACGGCAGCGCCGAGGAGGTCAACGCCGCACCGCTGGCCGATTGACGCCGAAAGGACTCGGCCGACGCCCGGAGGATGCCCGCAGCGCGGCGCTCAGGCCGGGTTGCCGTTGACGATCGCCTGCAGCGCCTCGAGGTCGAGCACGCGAATCTGGCGCTGTTTGACCTCGAGCACGCCGTCTTCCTGGAACTTCGAGAACGCCCGGCTCACGGTTTCGAGCTTCAGCCCGAGGTAGCTGCCGATCTCCTCGCGCGTCATCCGCAGGATCAGCGAGCTCGCCGAGAACCCGCGGGTGCGCAGCCGCTGCGTCAGATTCAGCAGGAACGCGGCCAGACGCTCCTCGGCGCGCATACTGCCGAGCAGCAGCATCACGCCGTGGTCGCGGACGATCTCGCGGCTCATGATGCGGTGGAAGTGGCGCTGAAGGTCCGACAACTCGCGCGACAGGTCTTCGAGCTGGTGGTACGGGATCACGCAGACCTGCGAGTCCTCGAGCGCCACCGCGTCGCAGGTGTGGCGGTCGGTGCCGATGCCGTCGAGCCCGAGCAGCTCGCCGGCCATCTGAAAGCCGGTGACTTGATCGCGGCCGTCTTCCGACGACACGCAGGTCTTGAAGAACCCGGTGCGCACCGCGTACAGCGACGTGAAAGCCTCGCCGGCGCGGAACAGCGCGTCGCCGCGTGCCAGCGTGCGCCGCGTCGCGACGATCGCGTCGAGCCGCTCCATCTGCTCGTTGGACATCCCCACCGGCAGACACAGCTCGCGAAGGTTGCAACTGGAGCAGGCAACCTTGAACGGCTCGAGTCGGACGGTCGGGTGGGCTCCACTCATGGGCGATGCGGGCTCGGGGCGCGACAAGCCCCGAGTATCGCGCAAGCCGGTCGGCCACCGTCCGCGGCGGGCTCCGGGTTTGCCCCGGCCGTGAAAGCCACCCCGCGCGCTTGAGAAATGTCAAGCCCCGGCAGCGGCGGTTTGGCAGAGTCGGCCGATGTCTTCCGTCGTCACCTCCGCCGAGACCCCGCTCAGCGACGCGCAACTGCGCCGCCTGGACATGCCCGGCCCGCGCTACACGTCGTACCCGACCGCAGACCGCTTCGTCGAGGCCTTCGGCCCTGCCGAGTATCGGCGCGCATTGCGCCAGCGCGCCGAAGGCGCGAGCGTCGGCGGCACGCTGCCGCTGTCGATCTACGTCCACGTGCCGTTCTGCGAGCAGGTCTGCTACTACTGCGCGTGCAACAAGATCATTACCAAGCACCACGAGCGCGGGCGCGACTACCTCGTCTGGCTTGGCCGCGAGATCGACCTGCACGTCGCCGAGCTCGGCCGCGGCCAGCCGGTGTCGCAGCTGCACCTGGGCGGCGGGTCGCCGACCTTCCTCGACGACGCCGAGCTCGGCGAGCTGATGGCGATGCTGCGCGGCGCGTTCAAGCTCGTGCCGCAGGCCGAGGTGTCGATCGAGGTCGACCCGCGCACCGCGACCCCCGAGCGGCTGCGCAACCTGGCGGCGATCGGCTTCAACCGCATCAGCTTCGGCGTGCAGGACTTCGACGCCGACGTGCAGCAGGCGGTGCACCGCGTGCAGAGCTTCGACAGCGTTTCGGCGCTGGTCGCCGAGGCGCGGGCGCTGCGCTTCGAGTCGATCAACGCCGACCTGATCTACGGCCTTCCGAAGCAGACGCCCGAGTCGTTCCAGCGGACGATCGAGCAGGTCGCGGCGCTGCGCCCGTCCCGGATCGCGCTGTACGCCTACGCCCACCTGCCCACACGCTTCAAGCCGCAGCGGCGCATCGATGTCGCCGACCTGCCGACCGGCGAGCAGCGCATCCGCATGCTCGGCGCGGCGATCGCCGGTTTCATCGCCAACGGCTACGTCTATATCGGCATGGATCACTTCGCGCTGCCGACCGACGCGCTGGCGGTGGCCAAGCGCCAGGGCCGGCTTCACCGCAACTTCCAGGGCTACACGACGCAGCCCGACTGCGATCTGATCGCGCTCGGCGTGTCGTCGATCGGCCGCATCGGTGCGACCTATAGCCAGAACGCGAAGACGCTGCCCGAGTACCAGGACGCGTTGGCGCAAGGCCAGTTCCCGGTGGTTCGCGGCCTGGCGCTGACGCGCGACGACCTGCTGCGCCGCGCCGTCATCATGGCGCTGATGTGCCAGGGGCACGTCGAGTTCGAATCGATCGAGCTCGCGCACCTCGTCAAGATGCGCGAGGTCTTCGCGACCGAGTTCGAGCAGCTCAAGCCGCTCCAAGAGATGGGGCTCGTGACGGTCTCCGACCGCGACATCCACGTCACCGCCACCGGGTGGTACTTCGTCCGCGGCATCGCAATGGTGTTCGACCGCCACCTGCAGGCCGACAAGGTGCGCGAGCGCTTCTCGCGGATCATCTGAGCGACTTCGGCGCGACGCCGTGGATGCCGCCCTGATCGCCAGCGCCGCGCTGCTCGGGCTGGCCGGCACGCCGCATTGCGCGGCGATGTGCGGCGCGCCGTGCGCCGCGGCCACCGGCGGTGGTGCACCGGCGTCGGCGGCGGCGTTCCACGCCGCGCGCATCGCCGGCTACGCGGTCGGCGGCGCGGTCGTGGCATCGAGCATCGGCGCGCTGGCCGCGCTGTCGCAGACCGCGCCCGCGCTGCGCCCGCTGTGGACCGCGCTGCACGTGGCGGCGCTGTCGCTCGGCCTGTGGCTGCTCGTCGTCGGCCGCCAGCCCGCGTGGCTCGGGCGCGTCGGCCGCGTACCGGTGCCGGCCGAGGCCCGCGGCTGGCAGCGCGTTCGCGGGCCCGCCGCCGCGTCGGCCGCCGGCGCGGTGTGGATCGGCTGGCCGTGCGGGCTGCTGCAGTCGGCACTGGTCGTCGCCGGGCTCACCGGCGGCGCGGCCGCCGGCGCGGCGGCGATGGCGGCGTTCGCTGTCGCGTCTTCGGCCGGGCTCGTCGCCGCGCCGTGGCTGTGGCGCCGCTGGCTGCAAGGCCCGCGCGCCGCCGACCGAGAACGTTGGATCGTCCGCACCGCCGGCGCGATGCTCGTCGGCACGTCGGCCTGGGTGCTCGGCCACGGGCTGTGGCACCGCGTCGTCGCGTTCTGCGCGACGCTGTGACGGGGCCGACGCCCGTTGCGCACAGCCGGTCGCGACTCGGCCGGCATGCCGAGGGCGCCGCCTAGAATCGTCGACCCACCATCCGTCACGCGCGGCCCGTCGCGCGCCTGCGAGGAGACCGCACGTCATGAGTCCACACATTCGCGTGCCCGAGGGCGGCCAGAAGATCACCGTCGCCGCCGACGGGTCGCTGCAGGTGCCCGACCAGCCGATCATTCCGTACATCGAAGGCGACGGCACCGGCGTCGACATCACGCCGGTGATGCTGAAGGTGGTCGACGCCGCTGTGGCGAAAAGCTACGGCGGGCGGCGCAAGATCCACTGGATGGAGGTCTACGCCGGCGAGAAGTCGACGCAGGTCTACGGCCCCGACGTCTGGCTGCCCGACGAGACGCTGGCGCTGGTGCGCGAGTACGTCGTGTCGATCAAGGGGCCGCTGACAACGCCGGTCGGCGGCGGCATCCGCAGCCTGAACGTCGCGCTGCGCCAGGAGCTCGACCTGTACGTCTGCCTGCGGCCGATCCAGTACTTCAAAGGCGTGCCGAGCCCGCTGAAGGAGCCCGAGAAGACGAACATGGTGATCTTCCGCGAGAACTCGGAAGACATCTACGCCGGCATCGAGTACGAGGCCCAGGGCGATAAGGCGAAGAAGGTCATCGACTTCCTGATCAACGAGATGGGGGTCAAGAAGATCCGCTTCCCCGACACGTCGGGCATCGGCATCAAGCCGGTCAGCCGCGAAGGCACCGAGCGGCTGGTGCGCAAGGCGATCCAGTACGCGATCGACAACGACAAGCCCAGCGTGACGCTCGTGCACAAGGGCAACATCATGAAGTTCACCGAAGGCGGCTTCCGCGACTGGGGCTACGCGCTGGCACAGCGCGAGTTCGGCGCCGAGCCGATCGACGGCGGGCCATGGTGTCAGTTCAAGAACCCGAAGACCGGCCGCGACATCGTCGTCAAGGACTCGATCGCCGACGCTTTCCTGCAGCAGATCCTGCTGCGCCCGGCCGAGTACTCGGTGATCGCGACGCTGAACCTCAACGGCGACTACATCTCCGATGCGCTCGCGGCGCAGGTGGGCGGCATCGGCATCGCGCCGGGCGCCAATTTGAGCGACACGGTGGCGATGTTCGAGGCCACGCACGGCACCGCGCCGAAGTACGCCGGCAAGGACTACGTCAACCCGGGCAGCGAGATCCTGTCGGCCGAGATGATGCTTCGCCACATGGGCTGGACCGAGGCCGCCGACCTGATCATCGCGTCGATGGAGCGCGCGATCCAGAGCAAGAAAGTGACCTACGACTTCGCCCGACTGATGGACGGCGCGACCCAAGTGTCGTGCTCGGGGTTCGGGCAGGTGATGATTGGCCACATGTGACGGTGTCCCGGGGCGTCTCCTACGTCCCGGATGGTCCCAACAAAGCCCCAGATCGTTGATTCGACTGGGGTTTTTGTCTTTTCTATTCCCGGCCGGTTGCTTGATATCGCATCGGGACGGGGCCTCGCTTGCCACGTACGGACAATTGCCGTACATTTCGCGCAGGGAGCCCACCATGACCAACCCAAACACCCCCGACACCACGCGCGACGCCCGGCTTGAAGCCCGTGTGTCCGCGGCGCAGAAAGGCCTGCTCCAACAAGCGGCGGCGCTTTCCGGCCGCACGCTCAGCGAGTTCGTCGTCGCCAGCGCGCAGGACGCCGCGCGCCGGGTGATTGCCGAACACGAGTCGATCCGCCTGTCGCGCGAAGAGCAACTCGCGTTCGTGCAAACCCTGCTGAACCCGCCGGAGCCGAACGCGCGGCTCAAGCGCGCAGCCAAGGCCTACCGCCAACGCACCGGCGCATAGCCGGTGACCTTGACCGGCATCACTGTCGATCCCCTGGGTCGACAGCACGACCGAACGGCCTTCCACTGCGGCTCGGAGGCGCTCGACCGCTATCTCAAGCAACAGGCTCGGCAAGACGCGGACAAGCGCGTGGCCGCGCCGTTCGTCGCAGTGCGTCCACCGAACGCACGTGTCCTCGGCTATTACACGCTATCGGCCTCGGTGCTGACCCTCGCCGACCTCCCTGACGACCTGACCCGCAAGCTGCCGCGCTATCCGCAGCTTCCCGTCACCTTGCTGGGCCGGCTGGCCGTCGATCAGTCCGCCAAGGGCCAGGGGCTTGGGGAACACCTGCTCCTCGATGCCTTGCACCGCAGCCTGGCCCATGCCGATCAAATCGCAGCGATGGCGGTGGTGGTCGATGCCAAGGACGAAGCTGCCGCGGCCTTCTATCGGCACTTCGGCTTCCTCACCTTGCAGGCCCAACCGAGCCGGTTGTTCGTGCCCATGGGCACGGTCGCTCAATTGCTTGGCAGGTGATACGCATATGGCGCGCACATCCAGTGAACGACCCGGCAACTTCGGATTCCTCGCCGAGCACGCGCCGCTTCTGGCCGATCTCGGAGCAACGGCCGAGAGGCTGTTTCCCCGTCGACCCTGCGCTCACGCCGCCGCCGGCGCCCCTCTCAGCTCGCCGCGCGCCCGGCGCACGACGGTGCGCGCGGCGCCGAGCGCGAGCAGTCCCATCACCGCGGCGACGGCCAGGTCGGGCCACGCGCTGCCGGTGCCGAGCACGCCGAGCGCCGCGGCCATGACCGCGACGTTGCCGATCACGTCGTTGCGCGTGCACAGCCACACCGATCGCATGTTGGCATCGCCGTCGCGCCAGGCGTACAGCAGTGTGGCCACCGACACGTTGGCCAGCAGCGCCAACGAGCCCACCGCGCCCATCGTCGCCGGCTCGGGTGCCGCGCCGGTCGCCGCGCCGTACGCCGCCTTGGCGAGCACGAAAACGCCGAACGCGGCCATCGTCCAGCCCTTCAGCAGCGCCGCCCGCGCGCGCCACGTCAGCGACATCCCGAGCACCGCCAGCGAGATCGCGTAGTTCGCCGCGTCGCCGAAGAAGTCGACCGCGTCGGCGAACAGCGCGGACGAGTCGGCAACGTGGCCGGCGGCGAGCTCGACGACGAACATCACCGCATTGAAGACGAGCGCGATCCACAGCACGCGGCGGTAGCGCGGGCTCTGGCGTGGCGTCGATTCGGGGTGGTGGTGGCAGCACGCGGCGCCCATCGCGAGACCTCGGACTCGTTGACGACGGCGCGATTGGAAACCTTCGAGCGACTGCAGAGTCAAGCGGCTACGATGGTCGGTCACCGTTGCAGGCTGCGACGCCGTCGGCGCGGCATACCGAATAGCGAGAGGCATCGGCCCATGAAGATCGGCGAACTGGCGCGCCGCGCCGACACCCCGGTCGCGACGATCCGCTACTACGAGCGCGTCGGGCTGCTGCCGCCGGCGCCGCGCAGCGACGGCAACTACCGCATCTACGCCGACGACCATGCCGAGCGGCTGGCCTTCGTGCGCCATTGCCGCTCGCTCGACATGACGCTCGACGAGATCCGCGTGCTGCTGCGCGCCAAGGACACGCCGAACGCCGATTGCGGCGACGTCGACGCGGTGCTCGACGCGCACATCGGCCACGTCGCCGATCGCATCCGCGGGCTGCGCTCGCTGCAGGCGCAGCTGCGGGCACTGCGCGACCGCTGTGCCGGCGACCGCGCGGGTTCGGCGTGCGGCATCCTGACCGGGCTCGCACAGGCGGCCGGCGAGCGCGCGACACCGCGTCCCGAGACCGGCACCCACGCCGGTGTCGGCGCGGCGCGCAGCGGCGGCGGCGACAGCGCCGGTGGCTGAGGCGCCGGCGGCGCCGACGACGCGGCCGGCGACCGCCGGCGCCGTGTGAGCAAGTGGCTGTGGGTGCTGGCGCCGCTGGCGATCGCGCTGGCGGCCGTGGCACTGTCCACGCTGTGGCGCGGCCGCGCGCCGTCGCGGCTGGCGCTGAACGTCGCGTCGAGCCTGCTGCTGCTGGCCTACGTCGCGACGACGGCCGGGCTGGGCATCTTCTGGGTCGCCAACCAGCAACTGCCGGTGTTCGACTGGCACTACCTGTTCGGCTATGCGACGGTGGCGCTGGTCGCGCTGCACCTGGCGTTCAACTTCCGCGTCGTCTGGCAGACGCTCGCGCGGCGCCGCGGCCGCGCCGGGCCGGCCGCGGCGGCGCGGCGCGCCGCGCTCGGCGGCCTGGGCGGGCTCGGGGCGTTCGGCTGGCTCGGCGTCGGGGGGGTCGCCGCGCTGGCCTATGCGATCGGGCTGCGCCAGGGGCGAACGACGCTGACCGTCACCGCACCATCGGCGGCGTCGGCCGCTGACCGGGGGGCCGACGCCGGCGACGCCGCGTTGGCCGTCGTCGAGCGCTTCCACGCGCTGTCGGCGCACACCCGCGGCGCGGTGCTGCGCCGCGCCAGCGCCGGCGGCTTCACCGAGGCGCCGCCGCCGTTCAAACGCTGGGCCGATGGCGACGTCGTCGAGCGACGACCGCTGACGTCGCCGTCGCCGGCGGCCATGGCAGCGGCCGTTCCGTGGTCGACGCTGCTGTGGCACGTCGCCGGCATCAGCGAGCGCCGCGGCGGGCTGGCGCTGCGCTGCTCGCCGTCGTCCGGCGCGCTGTTCGCGACCGAACTCTACTTGTGCGTGCGCGACGTCGCCGGCTGGACGCCGGGCGTTTGGCACTACGACGCCGCGGCGCATGCGCTGCAGCGGCTGCACGGCCGCGAGTGGCCGACGGCGGACGTGCCACCGGCGCCGGCGCTGCTCGTCGCGACCGCGGTGTTCGCGCGCAGCGGCCACAAGTACGGCGACCGCACCTACCGCTACGTGCTCGCCGACCTCGGCCACGCGCTCGAGAACCTGCGCGTCGCGGCCGCAGCCGTCGGCCTGGCGGCGTCGTGGGTCGCCGACGTCGACGGCGCCGCGGTCGCGGCAGCCATCGGCGTCGACGAACGCGCCGAGGGCGTGCTCGCGGTGGTCGCACTGTCGCCGCTTCGCGCGGATCCTGGTGCGGCAGCCGGTCGCGCAGCGGTCGAGGGAACTTGGCGCTGGCCGATGACCGCAGGCCACCGCGCCGGCCGCGACGCGACGCGCGCGGCAAGGTTCGACGGGGTCGCCGGAGAGGCGCAGCGCGTCACCGACGCGGTGCACCGCGCGACGTCGTGGCGCGGCGGCGCGGCGGCG
>CBDUBX010000040.1:0-14404 GCA_965365495.1 uncultured Burkholderiales bacterium | reverse complement strand
CGTACATCACCGCGACGCGGTCGCAGGTCTCGGCGATCACGCCCATGTCGTGCGTGACCAGCATCACCGCCGCGCGATGGTCGCGCGCCAGCCGCTTCAGCAGCGCGATGATCTGCGCCTGGATCGACACGTCGAGCGCGGTCGTCGGCTCGTCGGCGACGATCAGCCGCGGTTCGGCGGCGAGCGCCAGCGCAATGACCACGCGCTGGCGCATGCCGCCGGAGAATTGATGCGGGTACTGGTCGATCCGCGCTTCGGCGGCCGGGATGCCGGTTTCCTGCAAGAGGCGAATCGCGCGCTGCCGCGCCTCCCGCTCGTCGACCGGCAGGTGGGTGCGGATCGTCTCGACGAGCTGGCGGCCGACCGTGTACAGCGGGTTCAGCGACGTCAGCGGGTCCTGGAAGATCGCGCCGATGCGCCGCCCGCGGATCGCGCGCATGCGCTCGTGCGGCAGCGTGTCGATGCGCTCGCCGTCGAGCACGATCTCGCCGCCGGCAATGCGCCCGGGTGGCTCGAGCAGGCCGATGATCGCCGCGCCGGTCAGCGACTTGCCGGCGCCCGATTCGCCGACGACGCCGAGGATCTCGCCGGGGGCGATCGCGAACGACACGTCGTCGAGCGCGACCAGCGTGCCGCGGCGCGTCGGGAATTCGACGCGCAGGTTCCGGACTTCGAGGACGGGGGCAGGCATCGCGCCGCGGGTTCGGTCGGTCAACGCAGCCGCGGGTTCAGCGCGTCGCGCAGCCAGTCGCCGAGCAGGTTCACGCTGAGCGCGATCGCCACCAGCACGACGCCCGGAAACAGCGTGATCCACCACTCGCCCGAGAACAGGAAGTCGTTGCCGATGCGGATCAGCGTGCCGAGCGACGGCTGCGTCGGCGGCATGCCGACGCCGAGGAACGACAGCGTCGCCTCGGTGAGGATCGCCGTCGCGACCTGGATCGTGGCCAGCACCAGCACGGGGCCCATGACGTTGGGCAGCACATGGCGGAACATGATCCGCGCCGGCGCGACGCCGATCACGCGCGCGGCCTGCACGTACTCCTTGTGGCGCTCGACCATCGTCGAGCCGCGCACCGTGCGCGCATACGGCACCCAGCCGGGGATCGCGATCGCCAGCACGAGCACGTTGAACGCCAGCGCGTCGTGCGCGTTCGGAAACAGCGCGCGGCCGACGCCGTCGATCAACAGCGCGATCAGGATTGACGGGAACGACAGCATCACGTCGCAGACGCGCATGATGAACGCGTCGGTCTTGCCGCCGGCGAACCCGGACAGCAGCCCGAGCGACACGCCGACGAGCACCGACAGCACGACCGACGCCAGCCCGACGGCCAGCGAGATGCGCGCGCCGTACATCAGCGCCGACAAAATGTCGCGGCCCTGGTCGTCGGTGCCGAGCGGGTAGGCGGCGCGGCCTTCGGTTTCCCACGCCGGCGGCAGCCGCGCGTCTTCGAGGCGGATCGTCGCCAGGTCGAACGGGTCGTGCGGCGCTACGAAGTCGGCGAACAGCGCACTGAACGCGAGCACGAAAGCGACGAGCGCCGCGCCGACCGCGACCGGCGACGTGCGGAAGCTGTACCAGACGTCGCTGTCGCCGATGCGTTGCCGCAGCGTGGTCGCCATTGCAGAGCTCTCAGTGACCGCCGGCCCGGCCCTCGACGCGCAGCCGCGGGTCGACGGCGACGTAGAGCAGGTCGACGACCAGGTTGATGACGACGAAGATCAGCGCGATCAGGCACAGATACGCCGCCATGACCGGGATGTCGGCGAACTGCACCGCCTGGATGAACAGCAGCCCCATGCCGGGCCACTGGAACACCGTCTCGGTGATGATCGCGAACGCGATCAGCGAGCCGAGCTGCAGCCCGGTGATCGTGATCACCGGCACCAGCGTGTTGCGCAGCGCGTGGCCGAAGTACACCGCGCGGTCGGGCAGGCCGCGCGCGCGCGCGAACTTGATGTAGTCCGTGCGCAGCACCTCGAGCATCTCGGCGCGCACGAGTCGCATGATCAGCGTCAGCTGAAAGACGCTGAGCGTGATCGCCGGCAACACGAGGTGGCGCCAGCCGTCGACGGTCAGCAGACCGGTGCGCCAGCCGCCGAGGTCGACGGTGTCGCCGCGGCCGAAGCTCGGCAGCCAGTTCAGCGTCACCGCGAACAGCAGGATCAGCAGGATGCCGATCAGGAACGTCGGCAGCGACACGCCGAGCAGCGAGAACGTCATCGCCAGCTGCGAGCCGAAGGTGCCGCGCTTCAGCGCCGCGTAGACGCCGAGCGGCAGCCCGACGACGAGCGCGATCACCGCGGCCGTCGACGCCAGCTCGAGCGTCGCCGGAAAGCGCTCGGCGATCAGCGTCGACACGCGGCGGCCCTGGCGCAGGCTCAGGCCGAACTCGCCCCGCACCGCGTTGCCGACGAAGGTCGCGAACTGCACCGGAAACGGCGCGTCGAGGCCGAGGTCGCGGCGCAGCTCGTCGCGCTGCTCGGGCGTCGCGTCCTGCCCGAGGATGTTGGTCACCGGGTCGCCGACGTACTGGAACAGCATGAAGGCGATGAACGCGACCGCGAGCATCACGACCACGGCCTGCACCAGGCGCCGCAGGATGAAGACGAGCATCGGCGAGCCGGCAGCGGTTCAGGCCCGCAGCGCGGGGTTCGACGACACGGCGCGCCGCGGGCGAGCCGTCAGCGCGCGGCCGCGGCCACCTTCACGCTGCGCATGTCGATGCGGTTGTCGGCGCGGTGGACCATGTCGACGCCCTTCTTCATCGCCCAAGGGATGACCTGGTTGTGCAGCGGCAGGTGCGACACGTCCTCGTGCGACAGCAGCAGCGCCTTTTCGATCAGGTCGTTGCGGTTGGCCTGGTCGGTCTCCTTCTTGATGCGCTCGACCAGCGCGTCCATCTGCGGGTTGCTGTAGCGACCGGCGTTGTAGTTGCCGTCGCCCTGCGCGCCGACCGACCGCACCAGCGACTGCAGCGAGTACAGCGCGTCGAACGTCGGCACGCCCCAGCCAAGCATGTAGATGCTGGCCTCGTAGCGCTGGATCATCGGGAAGTACGTCACCAGCGGCAGCGTGCGCAGCCGCGCCTTGACGCCGATGCGCGCCCACATCGCGGTGATCGCCTGGCAGATCTCCTCGTCGTTGATGTAGCGGTTGTTCGGGCACGCGAAGTCGACCTCGAAGCCCTGCGGATAGCCGGCGTCGGCGAGAAGTTTCTTCGCGGCTTCGGGGTCGTACGGCCAGCGCGCGTCGGCGCGCTTCGTCCAGCCGTTGACCTGCGGCGCGATCAGCGTGCCGGTGGGCTGCGACAGGCCGCGCATCGTCGTGCGGTGGATCGTCTGGATGTCGATCGCCTGGTACAGCGCCTTGCGCACGCGGACGTCCTTCAGCGGGTTCTTGCCCTTGACGTTGGACCCCGGCAGCTCGTCGCGGAACTGGTCCATGCCGAGGAAGATCGTGCGGTTCTCGGCGCCGTCGAGCACTTTCAGGTCGCTCGCGGACCGCAGCCGCGGCAGGTCGGCCGGCGACGGGTCGAGCACCATGTCGACCTCGCCCGACAGCAGCGCGGCGACGCGCGTCGCCTCGGCCTTGATCGGCGTGTAGACGATCTCGGTGACGTTGCCGGGCATCTTGCCCCACCAGTTCGGATTGCGCACGAGCACGAGCCGCACGTCCTGGTCCCAGCTCTTCAGCATGAACGGGCCGGTGCCGTTGGCGTTGCGGTGGGCGAAGTTCTCGTCCTTGGTCTTGATGTCCTTCGGCTCGAGCGAGCGGTTCTTCTCGGCCCAGCCGTGGTCCATCATTCGCAGCTCGGTCAGCTGGCGCAGCAGCACCGGGTTCGGACCCTTGGTCAGGATGTCGACCGTGTGGTCGTCGACCTTGACCACCTTGTCGATGCCCTGCGTGTAGACGCCGTAGTTCGACGTCTTGGCCATCGCCCGGTTCAGCGAGAACACGACGTCGTCGGCGGTGAAGTCGGCGCCGTCGTGGAACTTCACGCCGCGGCGCAGCGTGATGCGCAGCTGCGTCGGGTTGAGCAGCTTGTAGCCGGTGGCGAGCATCGGCTCGAGCGCGAACTTGCTGTCGTAATAGAACAGCGACTCGTAGACCGATGCGTGCACGCCGTTGCCGAGCGCGTTGTTCTGCGAATGGATGTCCCACGTCGGGATGTCGCTCGCGCTGGCCCAGCGCAGCGTGGTCGCCGATGCGCCGCAAGCCGCAACCGCGAACGCGGCGGCGAACGCCAGCTTGCTCCAACGCGACGTAAGAAACAGGTTCACCATGGTCGGGACTCTCGAAGTTGCAGGAGTCGCGCGAAACGCGAGCCGGGCATGATACGGAAAACGCGCTGCGCGCCGCCGCGCGGAGACGCCCGGCCGAACCGCGTCACGCCGCCGGAAACAACCGCTGAAAATTGCGTTTGAAGTCCGGGTCGAGCCCGATCCGCAGCGCGCCGCTCCAGTTGTGGTTGCCTTCGATGACCGTCGGTCCGTCGGCGGTGATCGCGATGTCCCAGCCGATCGAATGCAGTTCCGGGATGTCGCCGTGCAACCGCAGGCACAGCTGCAGCGACGCGTCGAAATGCGGGATCGCGTGGCCGTCGAACACGACGCCGGTGTCGGGGTGGCGTTCGTGGACGACACCCCGGATCGACCGCCCCGGGCCGCGCAGCCGTCCGGTCGCGGCGTCGACGACGACGAGCAGCCCGCCCGCGATCCAGTTGTCGACGACGCCGCCGCCGACGCCGGTGCGCAACACCGGCATCGAGAAGTGGCGCACCGTCGCACCGTCGCGGACGGTGACGATGCGCAGCGTGTTGATCGACGCTGGGTACAGCGCGGCAAGGGCGGGGTGCTGGACGACGCGCTGCTGCAGCAGGTGGCGCGAGCGCAGCCGCGCGGCGAGATCGTCGAGCGTGGCCGGCCGGCCGTCGATCGCGATCGCGCCCGCGGCGACCTGCAGCCGGAACACGTTGGTGCCCTGTTCGCCGAGCACTTCCTTGCAGAAGACGTCGACATCGCGCGCCGCGTCGACGATCGACGCCAGTGGCAGCGTGCGGCGCGGCGCGAGCCAGGTGATCGCGTGGCGGTCGGCGATGGCGACGATCGGCGGCGTCGGGTGGCCGAGCGATTCGAGGAACAGCGAGAACAGGTGCTTGTCGTCGAGCAGCAGCGTGTAGTTCGACCGGCCGGCGCCGACGGGCACGCGGTTGAGCGCGTCGCGCCGCGTGCGAAAGCGCGTGTAGCTGATCAGATCTCGCTGGGTCGCCGGTCGGCGGTCGAGCCCCCAGCAGTAGTAGTAGCGGTTGACCTCGCCGTGCCGCAGCCGCCACGCGACGAGGTCGGCGACGACACGGGTCGGCGACTTGCGCATGCCGCCCGCGGCGACTGCGCCGCCGACGTCGTGCGTGTCGGCGACGAAACGCCGGATCTCGGCGACATCGCGCCACAGGCGGCGCCCGCGAGCGACGAAGTCGAGGCGCCGGACGAACGCGCCGGCCGTCACCCGGCGGGTGCACAAGCGGCCAGGTCGGCCTCGAGCGTCGTCCATTCGTCGATGTCGGGTGCGCCGAACGGGTGCAGCTTCGCGACCTTGCCGACTTCGCGATAGCCGTAGTGCTTCTTGTACCAGGCGATCGTCTCGGGCAGGTCGGCGTTGGTGACGATGCTGCGGCAGCCGAGCCGCGTCAGCTCGCGCATGCGCAGTTCCTGCAACGCACGGCCGATGCCGTATCGACGGAAGCCGGGGTCGACGGCCATCAACGTCGTCTTGCCGCGGCCGTCGCCGAGCGTCGTGTAGCCCGCCGCGCCGACGATGTGGCCGTCGACCTCGGCGACGAAGCAGCGTTCGACGTCGAACGACGGCATCTCGGCGCACGGGATTTGGTCGAAGTTCGCGAACGCGAGGACGCGCAGGATGGCGCCGTAGTCGGCTGGCGTGGCGCGGCGATAGCGCACCGGCGCGCGGTCGCCGGCGGCGGCGGAAGGATCGGGGACGGCGGCCATCGTGAAAATGTCGGGGGCGAGGAAACGGGCGCAGGGCCGCGACCGCTCGGTCGGCAGGGCAGCTCGGCTGCCGGCGGGCAACGATACCGGCGGTCGACGGTGACCGCCGATGCCGCGCCCGGCGGAGCCCACCTCGGATGCGCCGCGAACCGGCACGGCCGAGTCGGCTGACGATTCCCCGACGCGCCGGCCGGCGGCGCCGCGGCAGCGTCGGCGCCGCGCGGCCGGCAGGCCACGGCCGCCCAACGCCCGGCGACTGCGGACAGCGGCCGGGTTTCGCGGCTCAGCCGTTGACCGCCAGAGCCCTGGTCAGCGCTGCTGCTGCCCCATCTGTCCTTGCAGCACCTTCTGCAGGTGCTGCTTTGCCTCGCGCAGCATCTCCTTGTCGGCGTCGTGGACCTTGCGGAAGAACGCCGCGCACTCGTCGGAGCCGGCCTGTTCGGCGTCCTTGATGTATTGGTCGTAGGCCAGCAGCGCCTGCGCCTTGTTCTGGATCAGTGTGATCCAGTCGTACTCGAGGTCGCTGATCGGGTGCGGATCGCTCGGTGCTTCCTTCATCGCAGTCTCCTTGTAAAGGTGAAGCGGGGGCGAGCAAACGGCAATCCTGCGGCGGTTCGCCGGCCCGCATCGTCACGGCGAGACCCTAGGAAGCCGCGTTCAGGATGATGACGGGATTCGCCGTCGTCGCGCGGCCGGCGCGCGTGCGGCCGTGGACGCGGTCGAGTGCCCAGCCGCAACGCCCCGCGCGGCGGCGACCACGCCGCGACAATCGCCGCCGATGGATTCGTTGACGCAGCTCGCGCTCGGCGCAGCGGTCGGCGTCGCGGCGATGGGCCGGCGCACGGCAGCGTGGAAAGCGGCGCTGTGGGGCGGCGTCGCCGGCACGCTGCCCGACCTCGACGTTGTCGTCACCTATGCCGAACCGGTGCTGACGATGGTGCGCCACCGCGCCGAGAGCCACGCGCCGTTCTGGCAGACGCTCGTGTCGCTGCCGCTGGCGCAGGCGGTGGCGCGGCTGCACCGCGAAACCGACCGCTGGCGGCGGTGGTGGCTGGCGCTGTGGCTGGCGCTGGTCACGCACCCGCTGCTCGACGCGCTGACCGTCTACGGCACGCAGCTCGCGCTGCCGTTCAGCGACTACCCGTACGGCGTCGGCAGCGTCTTCATCATCGACCCGCTGGTCACGTTGCCTTGGGTGGTCGGCGTGGCATGGGCGCTGGCGTCGCGCGGGCAGGCGAGAGGGCGGCGCGCCAATCGCATCGGCTTGACCATCGGCTGCGCAGTGCTCGCCGCCGGCGTGGTTCTGCAAGCGCGCATCGAGCGCGACGCGCGGGCGTCTCTCGCGGCGCAGGGCATTGCCGTCGAACGGCTGCTCGTCACGCCGGCGGCGTTCACGATGCTTCTGTGGCGCGTCGTCGCCGTCGCCGGCGACGACTTCCACGAGGGCTATCGCAGCCTGCTCGATGCGCCGGGGCCGATCCGTTTCACGCGTTACGACCGCGGCGCCGAACACGAAGCCGCGGTGGCGGGCAGCGACGCCGCCCAGCGGCTGCGACGCTTCAGCCACGGCTTCTACAAGCTATCCACCGATACCGAAGGCCGCGTCGTCATCAGCGACCTGCGGATGGGCTACGAGCCGCACTACGTGTTCGCGTTCGCCGTCGCCGAACCGGCGCCGGACCACGCGCCGATCGTGCCGTCGGTGGCGGTTGGCGGCCGCAGCGGCGACACCGGCGAGGCGTTGCGCTGGCTGGTGCAGCGGGTGCGCGGCAAGGTCGATACACCGCCGCCGCGCTGACCGCACGACGCATCCGGCGACGTGGGCTGGGCTTGCTGCGCGAAGACGGCGCCGACGAGCGCGGGAAGGTTCTCGTCGAGTTTGAACTTCAAGCGGCCATCAGGCCGGAAGCGGGACGCCTCGCTCGCGGGCCAATTCGGCCGCGTAGGCGAGCGCGGCAGGAACATGTTCGGGCCGCAGGCCGGGGTACTGCGCCAAGATCTCCTGCGGCGTCGCACCGTCGGCGAGGTTGTCCAAGACGAGGCTCACCGGAATGCGCGTGCCATCGAAGCGAACCGCTTCGTGCAGGGTCTGAACGTCATTCCATCTGCCAGGTCGTGGCGAAAGACACGGCGCGCCCGTCGATGGACGAGCCGCCGGCCGCTAGCGCGCCGCCGGCCGCGCCGCCGCCGCCTTGCGCCCGCCCAGCAGCAACCACAGAAGGATCGCGCCGAACGTCGCGGTGCCGATGCCGCCCAGCGTGAAGCCGCCGAAGCGCAGCGTGTAGTCGCCGGTGCCGAGCACGAGCGTGATCGCGGCGACAACGAGGTTGCGGTTGTCGGCGAAGTCGACGCGGTTGTCGACCCAGATCTTCGCGCCAGCAACGGCGATCAGGCCGAAGACGACGATCGACACGCCGCCCATCACCGCCAGCGGGATGGCCTGGATCAGCGCGCCGAACTTCGGGCTGAAGCCGAGGACGATCGCGAACAGCGCGGCGACGACGAAGGCCGCAGTCGAATAGATTTTCGTCGCGGCCATCACGCCGATGTTCTCGGCGTAGGTCGTGACGCCGGTGCCGCCGGCGGCGCCGGAGACCATCGTCGCGATACCGTCGCCGACGAACGCGCGGCCGATCGACGGGTCGAGGTTGCGTCCGGTCATCGCGGACACCGCCTTGATGTGGCCGAGGTTCTCGGCGACGAGGATCACCGCCACCGGCGCGATCAGCAGCATCGCGCCGGCGTCGAACACCGGCGATGTGAAGTTCGGCGCGCCGAGCCACGCGGCGTTCGCGATGCCCGACACGTCGATCGGCTTGCCGAGCCCGAAGCCGTTGGCCAGCACCGCGTAGACGATGCTCGCGGCGATCAGCCCGACGAGGATCAGCAGACGCTGCGTCATGCCGCGGGTGAACACCGCGACCAGCGCGACGCAGACGAAGGTCACGCCCTGCATCCACGCGTCGAACGGCGTCGGCGCCATGTTCTTGATCGGGATGCCGGCGAGGTTCAGCCCGATCACCGCGACCACCGCGCCGGTCACCAGCGGCGGCATCAGCCGCTCGATCCAGCGCGTGCCGGTGGCCATCACCACGAGGCCGATCGCCGTGTACAGCACGCCGCAGGCGACGATGCCGCCGAGCGCCACCGCGAGCGTGCCGTTCGGCCCCTGGCCCTGGTAGCCCGTGGCCGCGATGACGACGCCGATGAACGCGAAGCTCGATCCGAGGTAGCTCGGCACGCGGCCGCCGACGAGCACGAAGAAGATCAGCGTGCCGACGCCGCTCATCAGGATCGCGACGTTGGGGTCGAACCCCATCAGGATCGGCGCCAGCACCGTCGCGCCGAACATCGCGATCACGTGCTGCACGCCCATCGCCGCGGTCTGCGGCCACGGCAATCGTTCGTCGGGGGCGACCACGGCGCCGGGCGCCGGGCGCACCTCGCGCCAGCTCAATAGCGAACTCATCGGAAGGCTTTCTGCGATCGGAAGGCGACCGACGCGGCCGCGCAAACGGCGGATTCTCGCGCTGCGACCCGCTGCCGCGCGGGGGAAAAGCGGCTCGACGCGCGTGCGGCGGCGTTCAGTGGCGTGCGTGCGACGCGGCCATCGACGCGACGCTTGCCGTTGCCGCGCTAATCGCCCCAGCCGTCGACGCCGACGAGCGGCACGAACGCGACGCCGCCGAGGTCGTCGTCGATGTAGTGGTCGGCGTCGACGCGGACGATGCGCCGCAGTTGCTGGCCGAAGTGACGGTCGCCCACCGGCACGACGAGTCGGCCGCCGATCGCGAGCTGCGTGATCAACGCGGGCGGCACCTGCGGCGCCGCGGCCGAGACGACGATCGCGTCGTACGGCGCTCCGGCAGGCCAGCCGACGCTGCCATCGCCGACGTGGACGTCGACGTTGGTGCAACCGGCCGCCAGCAACCGCTCGCGCGCCGGCGCGGCCAGCGTCGCGTGGCGCTCGACGGCGACGACGTGCGCCGCCAGCCGGCCGAGCACCGCCGCCGCGTAGCCCGAGCCGGCGCCGACCTCGAGCACGCGGTCGCCGGCAGCGATCGCGGCGGCCTCGGCCATCCACGCGACAACATAGGGCTGCGAGATCGTCTGCCCGTCGCCGATCGGCAGCGGGCAGTCGTCGTAAGCCTGCGCCTCGAAACCGGGCGCGACGAAGGCTTCGCGCGGCACGGCGCGCATCGCGTCGAGCACGCGTGCGTCGCGCACGCCGCGCGCGGCGATCTGCGTGCGCACCATGCGCTCGCGCACGGCCGCGGCGTCGTCGGGCGGCGGCGGGTCGCGGTCGGGGGCGAAGGGCGGGTGCATCGTCGTCGCGGCTGGCCACGGTACCAAAGGCGTCACCCGCACGCCGCGCTGGGCGAGGGCCCGGTCGCAGCGCCGCCGTGGCCGCGCGCGATCGGCAACCACTTCGCGTCACCCGTTGCTCGCGCCGAAGCCCGTCGAACCGACCCCTGCGCGGCGGCGGCTGTGGCGTTGCGCGTCGCCGGGCGGCGATAGGCGCCGCCTGCGTGCTCCGGCACGGCGGCGGGGCGCGGAAGCGGCGGGTCGCGCCGTGCAGCGGACGGCGACAGAATCGCCCCGCATCGGCGCGACCGCGGCCGCGCCGCTACGCTGTCGCCCCTGTGCCGACGGTACCCGCTCGAAGGAAACGCATGCAGAGCTATCGAGAGCTGCGCCGCCACGAACTGCGCCGCACCCGCGTGACGATGATCGACGGCCACCTGGCGCTGAACTCGCGCAGCGCCGAAGGCGGCGTCAGCGGCCGCGTCCACGACGGCGGCTACTGGGGCTTCGCGTCGTCGAGCGACGCCGACGCGACCGCGGCGGTCGCCGACCAGGCGTTGCGCAACGCGCGCGCGATGGCGCGTTTCGGCGTGCGCGGCGGGGTCGACCTTCCCGGCGGCCACGCGAGCGGCGAGCACGCCTTCGAAGGCCGCGCGCCGCTGGCCCAGAAGGAGATCGTCGAGCGGCTGGCCGAGCTGCACGCCTTCTGCGGCGAGCGCTACCCGGGGCTCGACTCGACGCGCTTCATGCTGGGCGACGAGCACCACAGCAAGTGGCTCGACACCGGCGCGGGCCAGGGGCTGTCGAGCATCCAGCGGGCGCAGGCCTACGTCGCATTCGTCGCGACCGGCGATGACGGCGCTCCGGTCGAGCTGTGGCTGCGGCTGTCGGCCAAGGGCAGCCTGGCCGACCTCGACTGGTCGATCGCCGCGTTGACGCCGCAGCTCGACGAGCTGCACCGCCACTTGCAGGCCAAGCGCCAGGCGGTGCCGGCACGCGGCGGGCAGCACACCGTGGTGATGGGGCCGCAGCTCGCCGGCATCCTCGCGCACGAGGCGATGGGCCATCCGTGCGAGGCCGACATCGTGCTCGGCGGCGCCGCCACCGGCGACCTGCTCGGCCAGCGCGTCGCGAGCCAACTCGTGACGATGGTCGACTACGCGCACAGCCGCGACGGCGCCGAGCTGATGGTGCCGGTGTACGCCGACGACGAAGGCACGCCGGCGCGCGACGCGGTGCTGATCGACCGCGGCGTGCTCGCCGGCTTCATGCACAGCCGCGAGACCGCCGCGCGGATGGGCGCCGAGCCGACCGGCAGCGCCCGCGCCTATGCACCGCACGACGAGCCGCTGGTGCGCATGCGCAACACCGCGATCGAGCCCGGCACGTCGAAGCTCGACGAGATGATCGCCGGCGTCGACGACGGCTACCTGCTGCTCGACACCGGCAACGGTCAGGCCGATTCGACGACCGAGTTCATGTTCGCGGTCAGCCTGGGCTACGAGATCAAGAACGGCCGCATCGGCCGGGCGATCCGCGACACGACGGTATCGGGGTCGGCGATCAAGGTGCTGCAAAGCGTCGACGCGGTGTCCGACGACATGCACTGGACGGCCAACGGCTACTGCGGCAAGAAGCAGTCGATGGTCGTGTCGATGGGCGGGCCGGCGCTGCGCGCGCGCGCGCACCTGGGAGGCCAGTGATGAGCGACGTCGCGCAGACGCTGCAGCCGCTGCAGGAGCTGGCCGAGCAGGCGCTCGCGCTGCTGCGCCGGCAGGGTTTCGACGACGCGCAGGTCGATGCCACGACAACCTCGCAGCACGAGTTCAACATCGCCCACGACGAGCCGAGCCTGCTGCGCAGCACGAGCCAGCGGCGGCTGGCGCTGCTCGGCCTCGTCGACGGCCGCAAGGCGAGCACCGAGGTCACCGAGTTCGGAGCCGAAGCGCTGCGGGCGCGCATCGCCGCGCTGCACGTCGATGCGCTGGCGGCGCCTCGCGACGACGCCAACGCGGTGTCCGCGGGGCAGCGCGCACAGTTCGTTCAGGGCCCGCAGCGGCCCGACGATGCGGAACTCGGCGACAAGGTCGCCGAGCTGCTCGACTTCCGCGCGCGCGAGACACCGACGATGATGCTCGAGGAGGCGTACGCGAAGCACGTCCTCGCCCAGCGCTGCTGCGTCACCACCGGCGGCAGCGAGCTGCTGGCGAGCGTCGGCTGCTATGCCGTCGGCGTGATGGGCAGCGCACGCGCCGACGGCCGCGTCAGCTCGTTCAACTACACCGGGGGCCAGACCGACCGGCTCGGGGGGCAGCCCGCGAGCGCGCTGTTCGGCATCGGCGAGATGATGCGCGCGACCGAACGCCAGGTCGTCACGCAACCGATCGGCGACAGGTTCGTCGGCGACGTCGTGCTGGCGCCGAACGCCGTGCAGGACGTCGTCGGCTGGCTGCTCGAGCAGATCGGCGACCTGCGGCTCATCGACGGCAGCTCGCTGTATCTGAAGCGTGCCGGCCAGCGCATCGCGTCGCCGCTGCTGACGCTGAAGAGCCGTTTCGATGCGCCGGGGATTGCCGCGCTGTCGGGCGACGGGTATACGACGCCCGCGGTGACGGTCGTCGACGCCGGCACGCTGACGCGGCTGACGCCGGGCCTCTACGCCAGCCGCAAGACCGGCATCGGCCACGTGCCGCTCGCCGCCGGCGGCTGGGAGGTCGCGGCCGGCGAAACGCCGCGCGAGCGGATCGTCGCCGACGTCGAACGCGGCGCCCTCGTCGACCGGCTGTCGATGGGCAACCCGGCGCCGAACGGCGACTTCTCGGGCGTGATCAAGAACAGCTTCGTCATCGACGGCGGCCGAATCGGCGCCGCGCTGTCGGAGACGATGATCAGCGGCAACATCGCGCAGATGCTGCACGACGTGGCCGCGGTCAGTCGCGAGCGCATCAACACCGGCGACTGGCTGCTGCCGTGGCTGCGCGTGCGCGGGCTGCACTTCTCCTGACGCCGCACGCGGTGTCGACGGCTGCGCGGTCGCGAACGGCCGCGGCCGTATCGCCACAGCCAGAGCGGCCCGGCGCCGAGCCGCACGTCGGCGTGATCGACGAGGTCCCGGATCCCGTCTGCGAGACGCCGCGGTCGAGCAGGGCCTGCAGGTCATGCTGGTTCGGACGCGCTAATCGGCTGCGCGAGCGTGGCCGGTCAGCGCCAGCAGCGCCGCGCAGACCAGCGCTGCCGCGTCAGGCGCCGCCGTACGCCGCCACCGGCGGGCAGGTGCAGCTGAGGTTGCGGTCGCCCCAGGCGTTGTCGACGCGACCCACCGGCGGCCAGTACTTCGTGCCGTCTTCGCGCAGCGACGCCACCGGGTAGGCGGCCTGCTCGCGCGTGTACGCGTGCGGCCAGTCGGCGGCGAGCAGCGACAAGGCCGTGTGCGGCGCGCGCTTCAGTGGGTTGTCGTCGCGCGGCCATTCGCCGGACTCGACGCGCGCAATTTCGCGGCGGATCGCGATCATCGCGTCGCAGAAGCGGTCGAGCTCGACGAGCGGCTCGCTCTCGGTGGGCTCGATCATCAGCGTGCCCGGCACCGGAAAGCTCAGCGTCGGCGCGTGGAACCCGTAGTCCACGAGGCGCTTGGCGACGTCTTCGGCGCTGACGCCGCGGTCGCCGCCGGTGGCCGCCTTCAGCGGCCGCAGGTCGACGATGCACTCGTGCGCGACGCCGCCGCCGGCCAGCCGCTCGTTGCCTGCGTGATAGAGGATCGGGTAGTGCGGCGCGAGCCGCGCGGCGACGTAGTTGGCCGACAGGATCGCCACCTCGGTCGCGGCGCGGAGCCCGTCCGCGCCCATCATCCGGCAGTACATCCAGCTGATCGGCAGCACGCCGGCGTTGCCGAGCGGCGCCGCCGACACCGCGCCGACCGCCGGGGCTTGCGGGCCGTCGGGCAGCGCCGCGGTCGCGTGGCCGGGGAGGAAGGCGACGAGGTCGGCGACCCCGGCGCCCGGCCCCGACCCCGGCCCGCCGCCGCCGTGCGGAATGCAGAAGGTCTTGTGCAGGTTGAGGTGGCTGACGTCGCCGCCGAACTCGCCCG